>CAZQTQ010000220.1:0-7259 GCA_964596025.1 uncultured Rickettsiales bacterium | reverse complement strand
CCCCGCGCAGCGTAGAGAGCCGCCAAGGCCTGATCCGCTGGGACCAAGAACGGGGCGATCCGAAGCGCCTCTTGGAAGGAGCGTTCGGCCCATTCGTCCGACGACCGGTCCTGCCAATTGGCCGCCATCGCCGCGAGCTGACGCCCCTTGAGGGTGGCTACGAGCAGGTGGTGCGGGTCCAAGTACTGGGACTCTGCGGGAGGAGCGAGCGGCTGGAGCGGGTCGCCAAAGAGCGCAGCGAAGAGGCTGCGGCTCCACAGCGGCCGGGCGCTCAGGACCGGAGCCTGCGGCTCTTCACCTTCCTCCAAGACCCGGAAGACGCGGAAGGCTTCGCCCTCCCAGGCCAGCTCAAAGTGCTCCAGCATCTCCGGCGCGTACTGCATCCGCACAAGCACTGCGTCCTGTGGCCATTCGAGCCGTCCCGCAACGTAGCGCGCGCTCATCTTAGGGTCCGACCGCAGCAGGTGATGGGCTTCGTGGACGTACCACTTCGCACCGTATTCCCCGGCGAGCTTCCACAAGCCCACCTCGTCGCCAAAACGAGCCATGGACACTGCCTCCAGGCGGGGAAGGAGGTCTCCCTCGAAGAAGCAGTGGAGCGCAACCCGTCGGTTGCAGTAGGTGGCAAAGAAGGGGCTGACGACAAACGAGGCCAAGATGGTGTCGCCCTCCGCGGTCCCCTCGGCCATCCAGCGAGCGAGGGCGTCGAAGTCGTCCGGCGAAAAGACATCGACCGGGTCCCAGGCCTCTGCCTCAGCCCCAGCACCGGCCACGATCCGTTCGAGGGTGGGGACGCGGAAGTGCCCGCCCAAGGCCGGGATCTGCGCCCAGCCCGCCACGGCCACTACTCCGAGGCCCCCCAGGATCCCGGCGCGCACGAAACCGCGCATCCGCTCCGGTGCCGCAAAACCGAAGGAACAGAGCAGAGCCGCCGCCACCCCCGCAAAGAGTACGAATTTGCGGAAGACGAGGTAGAGGCCCGCAAATCCACAGACGAGCCACACGCAGAAGAGCAAGACCGAGGAACTGAGGGGTGCGGGGGGTCCCAAGCCTTCGAAGAGGCGAGCGGGATAGGGCCCAGGAAGCCAGGTCTCGTCGTGCCGACGCAGCTTGCGCCAACCAGCAGAGAGGAACATGAGGACACCGGGCACGGCCACGATGGCCGGAAGCGCCCAGTCCCGAAGCAGGCGCGCGAGCCCCGGGCTCTCGTAGTTCCCAGTCCAATAGTGGCGAGCGTGAAAAGAGAGCAGGGAGGGATCGAGCGGCTTACCCATCGGGAACTGAAGGCGGGCGAGGAGGGTGTCCCAGGCATGTCCCAAGCCCAACTCGACGGGGAGAACTGCCCGCAGTCCACCAGCCACCCCCAGAGCAGCCAGTACCCAGAGTGCGGGGCTGCCCCTCCCAAGCCCCTGCCGCAGCAGCAGGGCCGCGCCGACCGACGCCCAAAGGAGGAAGGGCGTCGAACTCAAGAAGTGATCGTGCTGGAGATTGAACGGAAGCAAGGCTGCACCGGCCACCGGCAAGAACAGCACGAGGCCTCCGATGGCTCGATCGCGACCCTCCTCCTGAGGCTCCGCTCCCCAGAGCAGCAGGGCGACGAACAGGGCGGTCTCAAGGAGCAAGAAGAGGGTCACGACCTTCCACAAGAGGAGGGCCGCAGCGAGGAAGAGGCCGGCCAGGAGGGCCGACGGAAGGCGCGGCCTTCGGATCCAAGCCGCAAGACAGGCGAGGTGGGCCACCAGGATGGGGAAGGCCAGATCTTCTCGGTAGATAACCTGGCCCGTGCCGCGCTCCACCATCGGCAGGGCGAAGGCGTACAGGGCAGCACCCGCAAGTGCTGCGTCCCTCCGGCGAAAGAGAATCCAGAGCAACGCCGCGAGGGGGATCAGGGTGGAGGTCGCGAACCAACGGCTGAGCTCGCGGACGAAGGGCGCCAGGGCCTGCTCGGAGCCGCCAAAGGCGAGGAAGAGGCGGCCGTAGAGCCATTCCTGAAGGACCGTGTCGGCCCAAGGCGCGTAGCCATCTGGGGCCTGGAGCTGAGGGTCCCGCAGCGGAATGCCTCCCGCGATCGCCTGCCCAACGGTTCGGAAGCGCTGCGCCGACTCCATCCAAAAGGTGTCGGAAGGGCCGAGTCCGCTGAGTTCGAAGTGGTGGTGGCGAAGGGCAGCGGAGAGGGCCAAGAGCGTGGCCAGTGCCCCCATACCCAAGATGAGCAGGGCGATCTCGCGCCCCGGGTCGCGACGGAAGTTGACCCACCACCGCTCTCTGTTGGCCTCCATCCCCCGGCGAACCGACTCGGAAACCAGCGGCCCTCCCGGCTGGTACCTCCAGGACTCACGACCCCGAGGTGGCGCCTGCTCACTCACCAGCTGGAGTCCTCTGAGGCTGCGGCCGTTGCCGGACCCACAGCTGGCCGCAACCGAGGTACTTCCCAGCCAAGCGTCCGAAGGCGTTCGGCCAAAAGCAACGCCCGGGGATGGGTCGGGTGTGCGTCCAAGACCGCACCGGTCCGCCGTGAGGCCTGGGCAACCGCACCGCCGAGGAAGGCCTCTTCCACTGCCGCCATCTCGACGGCGGACTGTACCCCAGTGGCCTTATCCAGGCCCTCCTCCCAGCGATACCGCATCAGGTGGACCAGGGCCGAGTCGTTTCCGTCTGCAGCGGCTCCTCGCTCCAGAGCACGTCCGACCGCAGTTGGGGCCCCCGTCTCACGATAGAAGCCGGCCCGCGCAGCGTAGCGGCGCCCCAACACCCCCTGTCCCCAGCGATCGGCCTGGACCTCGGGCCACGACAACACCGGCTGAACGTGAACCGACCAGAGACGCTCCTCGGCCAAGGTGGGAAAGACCGAGGCCTCCCACTGTTCCTGCGAGTCGGGTGCGCCAAGCCAGTAGAGAGGGCCCCAGGCCCGCCGCTGGGATGCGAGGCTGTGCGGGAGAAAGGCTTCGTTCACCAGGAGCGGTCGGTCGGCTTGCCCTGCAGACAAGAGAACCAGGGTTGCCTCCGGCGCGAGACCTCGGGCGACCTCTTCGAGCACACTCACCTCCGCCTCGGACGGACCCCGCTGGAGCCCGCGTCCCGCGGCGGCCAAGGCCTCCCACTGCTCCGCATCGAGCATGTAGAGGGCCGCGACCCCCAGGTCAGGGCGGCGGCCCTCCCAGGACCTAAGGTAGAGCGCGGGGAAGGCCCACGAGTCACCGCCCAAGAAGAGAAGACCGCCGGGCGGACTCTCATCCAGCACAGCACCACCCCAACGGGACGGGAGGGGCGAGGCGGTCCATGCGGTGGCGTAGACGCTCCCGGTCGCAGGTGCGAGCAGCGCGACGGCGAGGACAAGGGCGGGAAGCGCGCGCCGGAGGGGCCAGAGGCCCGGAGAGTCGGGAATGACTGCGGAGAGGCCCGCGACACCCCACATCAGACCCAAGGCGGCCAAGACACCCAGCCCCCCCAAGACGAGAACGAGGTAGCCGTGGGCGTCGGGATTGCTCGGGGTGAAGACGCCCTGCAGGACCGTGGGTAGGACCCCCACGACGAGCCCACAGGCAACAGCGGCTCCGACCCGCCGGCTCGCCCTGACGAGCAGGCCCGCACCCACCAGGGTCGCAAGCGCAGCAAGAAGCCCCAGATGGTCCAGTGCGATGTCCAGGTGCTCGATTGCGTTGGCTAGGACTTGGCCCTCCCTGCGCCCCAGCGAACCAGCGTAGGCCGCCCCGGAGGCCGTCCACAGCAGGTCGCTCAGGCTCGCCGTGCCACCGTAGTCCAAGGGCGGCAGAGCCAGCGAGCGCAGACGCAGGTAGGGCAGGTGGGCGAGTAAGACGACCCCCGAAGCGGCAGCGGCGAGGCAGAAGCTTCCCCGACCGCGGCCAGTGCTCGGCCAGAGACCCAGGACGAGGGGTGGCAGGAGGGCTGCGAGGAGGACCGGGTGGGTAGCTCCAAGCGCACCCAGCGGGAGGGCCGCGAGGAACCAGCCCCGGCGACCCGCCTCCCCTGCGGTCGCCAAGAGCACCGCGAGCAGTCCGAGAGCAGCTGCGAGCCCGTACAGCTCGGGGCGTACCGCTTGCAACACGAGCGAGGGCCCGATTCCAAAGAGCAGCCCCGCTGCCAGGGCAAACCAGCGGCCGAGGGCCAGATCACCCTCCGGCCGAAGGGGGAGCCGGTCCCAGGCGCGCTCCGCCAGGAGCGACAGCAGGGCGGCAGCACAGGCAACTGTCCCCGCACTCAAGACGGTCAGGCGGAAGGACAGGTCGCCAACTGGAAGCAGGGCCGCCAGCGCGGCGAGGCTCATGTAGAAGGGCTCGCCGGGAGGATGTGCGACACCCAGGGTGGCGGCAGCCAGCGCCAATTCCCCTCCGTCCAACCAGCACAGGCCGGGGGCTGCAAGCCACAGGCCCTGAGCGAAGCAAAGCACGAATACGACCCAGGACACGGGGAAGGTCACGGTGGGCCCTCCGACGGCGCGGCTTCACTGTGGAGGTATCGGTAGTAGTCGAGGATCGACGCACCTTGGGGATCGCCGAGCCGGGAGACCGCCTCAATTTCGGCCAGGGTTGAACGTCGGACTTGGGCGAGAGCCTCGGGCTCACTCGGGTAGCTCGCCTTGGAGTCGAGGCCCGAGCCCGAGCCTACGACCTCCTCGACGAGGCCGTGCCGTCGCAGCCGTCCGTCGGAAAGAGCCAACTTCTCGGCATCCCGCAGCTCCAAGTAGGCCGGCCGAAGACAGCGTTCGAGCGCAACCAGCGGCTCGTCCCGCACGGTCCGGTCCCAGCTCAGGCCCAGCTCAGACGCCATCCTGGCGGCCCCCCCAAGCCGAGCCAATTCGTGGGCGTGGCCCACTAGGACCCGGTTGAGAAGTACAAGATCACTCCGCCGTCGCTCCACCCCCTGCAGGTAGGTCCACAGGAAGGCCGTGTCGTTCCCCGACGGCATCAACACCGCGCCAGTGGGCAGTCCCGTCGCTTGCTCCGCGGCCAAGCGCGACGGACCGAACTGAGAGGCCCGATTCACGGCAAGACCACTGACGAGGGGGCCAACCAGCCAGAGCAAGACCACCAAGCCCGCCAGCAGGCGCCGCCGTCCGGGCGAGCCGAGAAGTCCGGGGCGTCCCTCCCACAGCGCCATGCAGCCAACTGCGGCGAAGGGCGCGAGCCCCACCGCCCCGGGAATCAGGTAACCCAGCAAGTCTGGGTTGTCGGGAAGCACCTTGTTCTGCAGCGCAATCGTGGCTGCGCTTCCCAGGAGCCACAAGCTGGCCGCAACCAACAGGGGGCGCCCTTGCCGCGGCACAGCACGGATGGCGAAGTACAGACCGACGAGGAGGAAGGTCAGACTGATGTCCGCCCAAGCCCATGCGACCACCGCCAGGTTCGAGAGGAGATCAGTTTCCTGTCCGCCGAAGTTCTGAGCGAAGTCGCGAGCCAAGACGACGTCCAGAAACCTGTGGAAGTCAGCCGGGACTCCCCACGCACGGTGGGGAAGGGCCCGCGCCCGGAGCGGCAGCCAGGCGAAGTGGGCGAGGGGCAAGAGAGCCCCGAGAGCCCCCAGGACGGTTCCCCGGTAGGAGAAGGGGTGGAAGACGAGCCGGAACGCCAAGAGTCCGGGCAAGGCAGCCAAGCCGATCAGCGGGTGAATGCAGACAGCTAGGCCAGCGAACAGACCAGAAAGCGCCCACCCGCGGGGCCCGGCCACGGATACCGCACACGCCAAGGCCGAGACGACGGCGAAGAGCGTCGGGGCGTAGACCTCGGCCCGGACCCCTTGGAGTTGGGCGGCGAAGCTGAGCAAGGCAGCCAAAGAGGCAATCCAGCCAGCGACCGACTGAGCCCTCGGAGTCAATCCCACACGCCGACCAACCTGCTCTGCGAGGACAAACAGAGGAAGGGCGGTGGCCGCGAGTGCACAGGCCGAAAAGAGGTTGGAGCGGAACGCAATGTCCCCCACCGGCAGGAGTTGGAAGGGCTTGAGCATCGCCAGGTAGCTCGGTTCTCCGGGAGGATGCGCCACTCCGAGAGCCCAGCCCGAAGCCACCAGGTTGCCGCTGTCGAGCCAGGTCACCGAGGGGGCCAACCGCGCCACGGTGATGGCGAAGAGTACCGCCCCCGCGGCGATGCCGCCGGCGATGCCCTCCGAAGCCGAGTGGGTCGTGTCTATGGCCGGTCCTGGTCCTGGGGCCTGCCCAAGCCCGTATCGCGCCGGATGGCCCGGAAACGCTCAGCCTCCACCGTAGAACGGAGGCTCCAGAGCTCCCCGCCAGAAGCCCACTCCCATCGCCCCCCCAGAGGGTCTTCCGGGAGGGAAGGGGCGCCAGGTTCCACTAAGACGTAGGGGTCAGCCGGCCGCCTAGCGGCAGCCTCCAGCGCCGCACGCAGCCTGGCCTCAGCCGCCCTACGAGCCAGGAAGTAGCGGGTCTCCAGTATCTTGACCCCAACCGCCACCTTGGCTGGCCCGTCCGGCAAGTTGCGCTCCTCTTCCTCTAGGAAGGCCAAGGCCACGTCGTGGCGATCGGAGTCGACGTAGAGGGAGGCGGCGAGGTTGTGCAGGTAGGACGGGCCACCGCCCATCCGCGCTGCCTTCTCCATCCACTCGGCAGCGACCAGAGGCTTGCCCTTGTGCATGAAGTAGTTCATGGCGATCCCAAAGGGGAACTGCCACTCCTCCGGCAGGTAGCGGTTGCCCTTCTGGAAGATGAGGCTGCTCTGGTCGACAAAGCGCCCATCGACCCGAAGCATGGTCCCGCCGTACTTGTAGGCCGCTCGAAACTGCGGGTCGAGGTCGGTAGCCAGGTTCGTCAGGTGATAGAGCCAGGGATAGATCGCAAGCCGCTCTTCCGTCCGCCGTTCTCCAAAGAGGATCGTGGCCCGCGCCCACAGCAGGTCGGCCAACACCCGCTTGTAGCCCAAGGATGCAAGGTCCAAGAGATCACCGCGCGGGAGGTACTCAATCTCGTCGGAGAGGAGGGCCTTGGGCGCCCAAGCGTCGGTGTGTCTATGGGCTACTGGAAGCACCGACGCACAGGCCAAAAGCAAGCCAAGGGTCAGGCCAAAGGACGGGGAAAATGGCACCCCTTCAGTCTAGCCTGATTCCGGCCCGAAGCCGTGGGCTGCGCCCCTGCTCCACCAAGTAGGACGGCGGCGGCTCGCCCCCTCCACAGGGAGTCCCCCAAGCGAAAAGCCCCGGAGGGGACACCCTCCGGGGCCTTGGCACTTGATTGGAGCGGGACACGGGATTTGAACCCGCGACCCCCGCCTTGGCAAGGCGATGCT
>CAZQTQ010000219.1:6271-7283 GCA_964596025.1 uncultured Rickettsiales bacterium | reverse complement strand
GGACCACCGACGACTCCCACTTCTCCATCTCTGGGCTGTCGCAGACGATCGAAGCGTCCAGCACGTAGGGCTCGGGCACGGTGTGCCCTGTGCTGTCGACGGAGTAGGTCGGGAACTGCATCTCGGTGAAGCCCAGGAACTCCTCGATGATGCCGGCCAGTTGGCTGAGGCGCGCACCCTCTACGATCTCGTCAGGTCGGGAAAAAGTGAATACAAACAGTGAGTTGTAACTCCCCGGGTCGTCACTGGTGTCGGTGACGTAGAAACCGTCGTTGGTCACGGTCGTCACCAGGAGCTGGCGGCGTTGTGCCTCCGGGAGGTCCGGGTCCCAGCCGAGAATCGGAACGTAGCTGTGTTCCAACTCCGACTCGATTACTGAGTCGCTCTCCTGCATCTGCGCCACGGTAGGAGGCAGTATGTAGACGGTGGGTGCCGCGCCCGAAGCGAAGCTTCCGGGTTCCTCGTCCGTACCTTCGTCCGAGACCCAAATGCGCAGAGCGTCGTAGGCCGACTTGACCGAGATTGTGGCCGTGGCTCGCCCGTCGCTGAGCGACAGGGTGGGCGACGAGTCGATGCTTCCGGTGGTTACGTGCACCGTCAATGCGCCGCTGAAGCTGGAGTCGATCTCTTTGTCCCGCCCGTAGGCCTGAATGTTCAGCCGGAAGTCCCGCGGACTGTGGCTGAAGGAGAGCGGGTTCGCGGAATTGAGTCCCCCCGGCTCTTCGGCGAAGGTCACTGAGAACCACAGCGGGCCGGTGGGCGCCTCCGGCGCTTCGAAGGTCGAGCAAGCTCCTGCCAGGAGCCCGAGGGCTCCCGCGGCGGCGGCTACCGCAGCTGCGTGGATTCGGCCCATCCTCTAGAACCTCGGCGTGATCCGGCCGTCGCCGTCCGGATACAGGGAGTTGAGGGGGACTGCGCCGCTCTGGCCAAGCTCCAGCATGAAGAACTCCACGGCATCCCTCATCGAGATGCCAGAGTCCTCCTGAGTGGTGTTGTTCTCGAGGACGTAGAA
>CAZQTQ010000219.1:2635-6261 GCA_964596025.1 uncultured Rickettsiales bacterium | reverse complement strand
GGTCGCGAGTTCGTAGCTCTCGCTGGCAGAGATCGGACGTCCGCAGGCATAGGCCGAACAGATTTCGCCCACGGCATCGCAGTCGTCGTCAACCTCGCACGAGGCCCAGGAACCACCCACCGTGGCGTCCAGAGCGACTCCTGCCGAACACTCCATGACGAAGCGTGCCGAGGAGATTTGAGCCTGGGTGCTGCAGCCCCGGCCTGCCGAGCGCTCTGTGATGTAGTCGAAGAGTTCCTGTACCTCGGTGCCGGAGAGGAACATCGTGGTGATGGTGTTGTCGAAGGGCAGCACG
Source organism: uncultured Rickettsiales bacterium (assembly GCA_964596025.1). Taxonomy (GTDB): domain Bacteria; phylum Myxococcota_A; class UBA796; order UBA9615; family UBA9615; genus CAZQTQ01. The sequence continues at coordinate 5,966 of CAZQTQ010000219.1, read as the reverse complement.
TTGTACAGCTCCTCGACCGTGACCGGGTGCTCGCTTTCTCCGTCTCCGGGCCCTTGAATGTCGGTGCGGATGCCCAAGGAGTTCGTCATCCCAAAGTCGGTTTCGATGCCCGCCCGGTACTGCATGGCCTCTGCAACAAGGTTTCCAAGAGGAGAGTCGCCGCCCGAGTTTCCAAACCGCCGCAGGCGGTCGTTGGTCACCGCTACGACTCGGGAGAGGTCGATCGTGTCCGCTAGCGTGCGTCCGTAGTCTTCCAGGAGATCCACGACCTCGGCGTCTTCCGGCACGGTGTTGTCGATGGGGACGAGTTCGTTGCTGTGTCCGATGACGTCGCCGTTGCGTACCACGAGGTCGAGCCGCTGGACGTACTTGGCGAATGCGCCAGCGTGGCAGACGGGGACCCGTTTGCCGGGGACCACCTCGCTCTCGACGACCTTGACTGGGTCCAGGGCCACGTGCAGATGACCCCCGACGACGACGTCTACGTGCGGGTTGTGTCTGGCGATCTCTACGTCGTCGTCAAGGCTTAGGTGGGTCAGGACGACGACGACGTCGACCTGTGGATCGAGAATCCGCGTGTAGTGCTCGACGGTGGTCAGGGTGTCCATCGCGAACACGTCCATGCTGTTGTCAGCTTCATCGATGGACGTGATGGAGCTGAGGTTGCCCATGCCGACGACGCCGACCTTCAGGCCGTCTAGTGAGAAGATGGCGTAGGGGTCGATGAGTGCGTCGAGGCGGCTGTTCCACGGGTCATCGGCCGAGGCGAAGTCGTAGTTGGCGGCCAGCGTGCGAAAGGTCGACCACCGCTCGATCTGGGTCGCGAAGTTGCGGGCGCCCTCGTCAAACTCATGGTTGCCGGCGACCACCGCGTCCACTCCCATCTCAGCCAGAACCCGAATCTCTGCTTCTCCCTTGAAGAGGTTGAAGATCGGGGCGCCCTGGAAGTAGTCGCCGCTGTCCAGGTGGAGAACGCGGCCCGACTTCCTGCGCTGCTCCTTGAGGATGTTGGAGATACGAGCTGCGCCACCGTAGGGCCCCATGCCCTCTTCCAAGCCCATCTGCTGGTCCGTGTACATCGGCACCATGTCGTAGGGGAGGAGGCGGCTGTGGATGTCAGCGGTGTGTAGGAGCGTCAGTCGGACGTCGACGTCGCTGAGATCGGGCGAGAACGACTCGCCTCCGCAGGCGGTGCAGAGTGCCGCGAGAAGGAGGGGGGCCAAGCGTGGGCGAATGCGATTAACCATGGCGGGGGGGACGCTGACTAGCACCCCAAGCCTTTGGGGGCAAGGGTCTCTGCGATGGGTTTTCTGGTAAGCGGGAAATTGAGGTCTCGTGCGAGCGCGGTAATAAGGGGGCCGCGAGGCGGACCTGCGGACAGCCCTTGACAAGGCTCCCCCGGAAGGGTCTACATTCCGCTGCCCTCGGGGTCCCGTTTCTCCGCCGTCACCGCCCACCAAGCCTTCCCGCTTTGACGACGATGAGACGAACTGGCCCCACCGCAGCAGAAAGGCCCTTGCCCATGCGCAGCTTTCCCGTCGCCCTCGCCGCGGCAGCGACTCTGGTGCTTCTAGCGCCCCAAGCTTTGCCTTCGGCTCAGGCCTCGTGGCTCCAGCCTCACACCCGGCAGGAGGCCATTCCCGTGGCCGAAGTAGAGCGTGCGCTGGTGACTGGCAAGTCCTGGTTCGAAGTCGACGTTGATGCTTCGTGGAAACACAGCGACTCCCACTTCGTGGTCGGAGACTCCCTCTTTAACCTCGGCGTCGACGAGGGCACGCACTACGTGATGGAGAACAACGACGGGACTTGGGATTACCGCCGCTTCGAGCTTGGGCTCAGCTGGGGTTTCTCGCGCAACATGGACATCTTCATGCGCGTGCCCATCATTTGGGCCGAGGTCTGGAACAACCGGATGGTCGAGGCGGACGGCAGCCGCAAGCCGATTTCCACCGTGGGTTTGGGCGACATGCAGGGTGGATTCCGCTTCCAGTGGCTGCGGAAGCAGAGTGAGGACGGCCGCTTCTCGACCTCCCTGGCGACCAGCCTGGAGATGCGCTTCCCCACCGGCCAGGAGAGCCCCGGTTCCTATCTGGGTGGCCCGAACAACGTGCCCACCATCATCACTGGCGCCGGCACTTGGGGCTTCGACATCGAGGCCCGCATCAAGCAGCAAATCGCCATCCTCGCCGTCGAGGTGGGGCTTGGGTACCTCATCAACCCGACGAATACGGTGATGTATCTCATTGACGACGTTGAGGACCAGTTCAATCAGCACCTGGATCCAGGCGACGTCGTTCACGCCAACCTCGGCCTGACCCTCCAGTTCTTCAAGCACCTGGCGCTGCGGGGGGACTTCTTCCTCGACTACCGAACACCGACCCAGTGGGGCAGCACCAACGCGGCCATCCCGGCATGCGGCGACTGCGCGCAGATCCCTGGCTCCGATGGCTTCTGGGCCGACGTGCAGGCCACGCTGATGGCCGACTTCAACGTGCGCTTTGGCATCGACGCCTACTTCCGTTACACCCTCGGCGGGCGCCGCAACTTCCTGTGGCCGCTCGAGGATCTGAGTCCATCCCGGGGCTGGACCGCCGGGGTCAAAGTCTCTTACCGCTTCTAAGCCATGAGGACCGTGACTGTGACTACTGTGATGCACCCCCTCAAACGCTTCCTTGCCTTGTTCCCCGTCCTCCTTCTCGTGGTGGTGATGGGGTGGCCTGTTCCGGCCGAGGCGAAGCTGGCCTTTACCCGGAACTACCCGGACCTGAAGTGGAATGTCATCAAGACCGAGCACTTCAACGTCTTCTATCCGGTCAGCAAGAACCCCGACTCGCTCCACCCGATCGACGGGGAGTTCACGGCCCGCAAGACGGCCTATGTCGCTGAGGAGATGTATCCCCTGGTCTGCGGGCAGTTCAACTACTACCTCGATGAGACGGTCAACATCGTCATGCTCGATCAGACTGACGAGTTGACCGGGTACACCATCCCGAACTTCGACTGGATCGTGGTCTCGGGGCGTCACTCCGATGGCCTTTGGCGCATGCGCGGCCACCACGACTGGCTTCGGAACGTCATGTACCACGAGTTCGGCCACGTGGTTTCCCTCAAGGCCGACCAGGTGTTTGCCGAGGAGAGTTTTGGCTCCTACATCTCGATGCGTTGGGCCGACGGGCGCTACAACACAAGCGTCGAGGCGAACCTCTTCTTGGGGTCTGGCGATCCGTGGTTCTGGGTCGAGGGTGGTGCCGAGTACTACACCGACGTCGCCGGCATCAACAATTGGACCGCCAACCGGGACATGCGGATGCGCATGGACGTCCTGGAGGGC
>CAZQTQ010000219.1:0-2625 GCA_964596025.1 uncultured Rickettsiales bacterium | reverse complement strand
GGCCGACTACTACGGGAGCAACGTCGGCTTCGATGGCAACCGCCACTACCTTGCCGGCTACAGCTTCGCGCTCTACCGGGAGGAGCGCTTCGGTGAGGGCGTTTACCAGAGCTTTGCCCTGAAGCGGGATCAGAAGGGTTGGAGCCCGAACTGGCTCAGCGTCATCGAGGACACCCTCAACATCTCCGGCGACGAGCTCTACGACGACTGGCGGGCCTGGGCCATGGAGAAGTACAGCCGGGTCCGCGATGAGGTGATGGAGGACCCCGCGATCGGCGGCCCCCTCAAGCTGGTGGAGAGTTATTGGGAGGACGACGCCCCCAGCGACATTGAGCGCACCGAGTGGGTCAAGAACATCGAGGGAGGCAACCGCTACAAGTGGCAGCTGGACCGCCAGAAGGACGGGATGAGTGTCCTGGCTCCGCGGATGAGCGATGACGGGACGCAGTACGCCCGAAACCACCGCTGGAAGGGCGTTCGCTGGATAGACGTCAGCGAGGACGAATTCCCAGTTCTCAACCCCGATGCGGAGTACCGCGACCTGCGGGACGACATCTCTGAGAAGGAAGCTGGGCTCCGGGAGTCGGGGATAGTCACGCACTTGGCCGAGCAAACCTTCGATTTTTCGCCCGACGGGCGAAAGCTACTGGTCACCCTGCCCGAAGATCTGCCCAAGACCTTGGCGGGTTGGAAGAACCCCTTGTTCACCGAGGCCGCCTCCAACCTGGACGGCTACAACTGGCATACGGTCGCCGTTGTGGATCTTGAGGAGTTGGAGCGGTTGGCCCGTCAGGAGATGCTCGACCATTTCGGCTACGACCCCCACGAGGAGGATGCTGAGAATTACGAGAAGGTTCGGAGAGGGATCGAGGTCGAGAAGAGCCCAGACGAGAAAAAGAAGGGCAAGAAGTGGAAGCGTCGGCGCTGGTGGAACTGGAGTCAGGAGATCCTTCCGTCCAAGTACATCCGTACCTATCCCGACTACCGTCGCGCCTCCGATCCGGCCTGGTCACCCGACGGGCAGCACATTGCCTTTGTTCGCTACGACGACGGGACCCAGAATGTCTGGGTGATCGACAAGGACACCGGGATTGGCAAGGCCGTTACCGCCTTTGTCGACGACGGAACGCGGATTGAGGGTCTGGATTGGTCCCCCGACGGCAGCCAGCTTGTCTTTGGCGCCTACCGCTACAACCACCAGGACATCTACGTCGTCAATCGGGACGGCACCGGCGGTCGGGCTCTGACCTTTGACAGGTTCGAGGACCGTGACCCGCACTGGGGCTACGACGGCAACGTCTATTTCAGTTCGGACCGGGTGGGCAACATCTTCAACATCTTCCGGCTCGACCCGCGGCTCGAGCCGGGTCGCCTGGATCGTGACCTCGACGGCATCGCCGACAAGGACGACAGCTGTCCGGACGAGGCGGAGACCCGCAACCTGTTCCGTGACGAAGACGGCTGCCCCGACGGCATTCCAATCCGGGTGACCAAGGAGCGGATCGAGATCGGTGAGACGGTCTACTTCGAGTTCGACAAGGCCATTATCAAGCCGGAGTCCTACGATCTCCTGAGCGCGGTTGGGCGCACCCTGACCGAACACCCCGAGATCTTGGGGCTCGAGATTCAGGGGCACACCGACCACAAGGGTGGGAAGTCCTACAACGACGACCTCAGCCAGCGTCGCGCCGAGGCGGTGATGTCCTACCTCGTTGCCCGCGGGGTGGCCGTCGAGCGGCTCACCGCCAAGGGCTTTGGCAAGAGCACGCCGCTGGTCGATGAGAAGAGCGACGAGGCGGCGGCCCAGAACCGGCGGGTGGAGTTCCACATCACCGAGCGAGAGGACGTTGAAGAGCTGGTCGAAGCCGGTGAGGAGGCCAGTCCGACAGGGGTGCTTGCGGACCTGGGCCCCGAGACCACCGAGACCTTCAAGCTGAGTGACGAACAGCTGGCCAACGCCACCCTGGTGCAGGTCACCAACGTGGTCGGTGGCGCCTTTACGCCATGGCTGACGCCCAAGCGCAACCTGCTCTACAGCAACTACACCGCTTTTGGTTGGAAGCCCTACGGGCTCAACAAGGACAAGTTCCACAACCGGGTGGTCGACGACACCTCACTCGTCATCGACCAAAGCACCGTCGGATTCTCCGAGCCGCAGGAAGAGTATCCGGACTACAGCGAGATCACTGATAGCGTGCCGGTCCACGGCGCCTACGTCCGCAATCCGATGATCATCCCAATCATCGACCTCGGGAACATCTCGCTCACCCACATCGGCGTGAACCTCGGCTTCCAGTTCTGGATCGACGACGCTCTGGACACCAACAGCCTGGTCGTCATCGCACTGGCCGGCGAAGACCTCTTCTTCCTGACGCGCTACGACAACAAGGCGTTTTGGCCCGAGTTCTACGTCGGCGCCCTGCTGCGAAGCCTCAAGTTCGACTACGGCTTCGAACGCGACGAAGACGGAAACACCGAGACAGAGGACGACCGCTTCCTCGGCGACATCAAGCTGAACTATCTGGTCTACGGCGGGTTTGCTGGGGTGAAGTTGCCGTTTTCGCGCTTCTTCAACATGGAGGTCGGGACCTTCCAGTACGGGCTGGGTATTGCTGGTGTGGATGA
>CAZQTQ010000218.1:0-7286 GCA_964596025.1 uncultured Rickettsiales bacterium | reverse complement strand
GGTTGGAGCGGATGAAGCCACCTGCTTCGAAGTGGTTGGTGGCCGCTGCTCCACGACGAAAGAACAACCACTGGAAGCCCAACCAGGGCTTGCGCCACCACTTCAGTTGCGGCTGCAGGGAGACCGGCAGGCGGCAGGCATGCTGGATATAGACCTCCAGGTGGTCCTGCAGGTGGCGGCCGACGCCGGGGAGGTTGTGCACGACGTCAATGTCGAGGGTGGAGAGATGGTCCGCGTCGCCCACGCCCGAGAGCTGCAGGAGCTGGGGCGAGTTGAAAGCACCCCCGCAGCAGACGATGGTTCCGCCCACAGCCCTGCGAAGGGTCGAGCCCTTGCGGTACTCCACCCCGACCGCCCGGCGGCCCTCGAAGAGAATCCGGGTCGCCAGGGCCCGACAGATGAGGTCCAGATTGGGCCGATGCAGGACGGGATGGAGGTAGGCCCGGGCAGCGCTCAGGCGGCGGCCCCGGACGAGGTTGCGGTCGAAGGCGCCGAAACCCTCTTGGCGGAACCCGTTCACGTCGTCGGTGCGCGGGTAGCCCGCCTGCTCCCCGGCGGACAGGAAGGCCTCGAACAGAGGATTCCCGCAGGACCCGGTCTCCAGCCGCAGGGGGCCCTCTCCACCCCGGTAGTCGTCGCCGCCCGAGAGGCGGTGCTCGGAGCGCTTGAAGTAGGGCAGGCAGTGTGCCCAGTCCCAGGTCTCCATCCCCTCGTCGCGGCCCCACTTCTCGAAGTCGAGCGGGTTGCCCCGGATGAAGATCATCCCGTTGATGCTCGAGGATCCGCCCAGCACCTTGCCCCGAGCGTGGGAGACCCGACGCCCGCCCATATGTGGTTCCGGCTCGGACTCGTAGCACCAGTCGTAGCGCGGGTTTCCAATCGGGATGGTGAGCGCGGCCGGCATGTGGATGAAGATGTCCCACAGGGAGTCCGGGCGGCCCGCTTCGAGGATCAACACGCGGTTCTTCGGATCAGCGCTCAGGCGCGCCGCCAGGGCGCAGCCCGCGGAGCCGCCTCCGAGGATGATGAAGTCGTAGGTCTTGGTGTCGGGGTGCAGCGGACCTCTCTCTCGACAGGCGTAGCGCCCTCCGCTCAGAGTCTAGAGGGTCATCTCTCGATGTGAAGACTCGTGTTTACGCACCGGACCCGTGGGGATCCATTAGCGCTCTTATCGGACCTATACGCGGTGTGGCCGAACCTGGGGGGTGTCATCCAAGGGTGCTGATGGTGAGAGCGGCTACCTGCTTGCGCAGTCCTCGTAGGCTGCAGCAGCAGCCTCGCGGCAGTCCTCAGCCTGGCCGCCGGCCTCGATACAGTCGTTGTAGGCTGTGTCAGCGACTGGCGCACAGGGATCGGAAGAGTCCTCGTCATCTCGGCGGGCCCACTCGCCATCGACGCAGTACTCGTTGCGCTCCTCGCAGGCGGCCTGCGGGTAGCCCGCGTCGACGCACCACTCGAACCAGCCCTCGCAGTCCTCGTCGCTGCCGTCGACCGCGGCGAAGTAGGAGGTTCGGGCGTCTTCAATTGGCGTCGTCTGGGCACAGCCTGCCAGGGCGGTCAGGGTGGCGGTGAGGACGAGAAACATCAGGTGGGTCTTCATCTTGTACATCTCGTCCTTCTCGTACTGTTGTCTGCCAGAGACCTTGACGCACCGTCTGCTCAGAAGGGTGTGAAGGGAAGAGCACCCGGGTACGTCACGCTGCAGGCTACGTGACACGGGGCAAGGAGGATAGATCAAACGCTTGACCAGGCGGACCTAAGAGAGCGCCGGGCCGGGCTCGGCCCCCGCTACATCTCCCACATGGCGCTGCCGTCGTGAGACTGCGGCGGTGCGGTCATAAAGCCGGCCATGCCGCCCAGAATGCGCTGAACGTCTGCGGTCGCGGCTTGCGCTTGCTCCCCAGTGTCGTACGTCGCCAGACCGACGGCGTGCCTTTCTCCGACCTCGACGATTTGGACGGACTTGAGGCCTTCAATGGCGGTCATCTCATGTCGCACGCTGTCAGCATGGGCGAGCAGAGCCTCCCGCTTGGCGGGATCAAAGCGCATGATCGTGATTCGGTAGTACATGGATGTTCTCCGTTTTCGAGAGGGTGGTGGGCGGCCTGCGTACGCGTGTGCTGGCTCAGGCTGGTGAGTATCCGCCAATGACCGCGGACTATCCACCAAAGTCCGGTGCGTGCGCCTCCTACTCAGAGGTCGTCTCGGGGCTCTTGATCCCATTAGAAGTGTAGTGGGGAGTTCCACCGGCAGTGCTCATCGGGAGGGCTATCCGGAAGAACCAGATCGCGGGCGACGACCGTCGCAGCGCAGCGCGCCGTCTCAGCGGCGAAGAGCAGGTCGTCGCCAAGCCAAGGTATCGACTGGAATTTCTCCAGCTCGTTGTCCCAGACCGAGGCCTCGACGCAAGAGGGCGAGCCGCCTCGAGTCTCGATCGTCAGCTTGACCTGGACCGGCACGGAGTCTCGGCGAATGCAGCCCCGAAGCTGCTCGTGGATGTTCGCCATCCCTTCGTGAACGGCGGCCCAGGGAAATCCATAGGTACGGAAGCACTCCACCGACACCCTGCTCTCGGGGCAGGTGTCAGCCACCGACTCAGGCCACGGCGGGATGGGCTGCTCGACGAGGGCCCTTTGGGCGGGGCTCGGCGTGGAGGCACACCCACAGAAACAAAGAGCGGCAACTGCGAGTGCACGTGTAAGGACGCCCATTGGGTTTTAGACAACCGCCTCGAGGCAAGGTTCCCTGAAATCCGGAGTGCTCAAAAGTCGATGGGGCTCCTTTGGGAGATCGCGGGGGCCAACTAGGCAGATTCAGGCAGGCGGATCCGATCCACCAGGTCCTGGATGTCGGGCGGCGGTGGGTCCGTCCACAGCGAGATGACGATGGTCGCCGCGAAGTTCAACAGCATGCCGACCGTCCCAATGCCCTCGGGAGAGATGCCGAACAGCCAGTGCTCGGCCGAGTTCAGGTCTGGCTGGATGAACTTGAAGAAGACGATGTAGCCCGCAGTGAACGTTAAGCCGAGGATCATTCCGGTCACGGCCCCCTCGCGGTTGGCCCGTTTCCAGAAGATGCCCAGGAGGATGGCCGGGAAGAACGAGGCTGCGGCTAGGCCGAAGGCGAAGGCGACCACCTGGGCCACGAAGCCCGGGGGGTTGATCCCGAAGTAGCCCGCGATGCAGACCGCGACCCCGGCCGCTACCCGCGCGGCGCGAAGCTCGCCGCGCTCGCTGATGTCGGGCCGAAGGCTCTTCTTGAGCAGGTCGTGGGCCACCGAGGTGGAGATCACCAGCAACAGACCGGCGGCTGTCGACAAGGCAGCCGCCAGGGCGCCCGCGGCGATCAGGCCGATCACCCAGTTGGGTAGTCCGGCGATCTCGGGGTTGGCCAGCACCATGATGTCCCGGTCGATGGTTAGCTCGTTGCGCTCCTTCGAGGCTGGGCCCACGTACTGCACTCGGCCGTCGCCGTTGTGGTCATCCAGAGTGATCAGTCCGGTCTTTTCCCAGTTGCGGAACCAGTCGGGCAGTTGTTCGTGGGGGGTGTTGGTGACCGTATCCAAGAGGTTGGTCCGGGCGAAGACGGCGACGGCCGGAGCGGCGGTGTAGAGCAGGGCGATGAAGAGCAGGGCCCAGCCCGCCGAACTGCGTGCTGCTCGGACGGTGCGTACCGTGTAAAAGCGAACGATGACGTGGGGCAAACCGGCGGTCCCCACCATCAGGGCGGCGGTGATGAAGAACACGTCGATCGTGTCCTTGTGCCCCGAGGTGTAGGCAGCAAAGCCCAGCTGCTCGTGCAGTCCGTCCAGGCGGTCTAGCAGGTAGATGCCCGAGCCGTCGGCCAGCTCCGAGCCGAAGCCAACCTGGGGGATCACGTGGCCGGTCATGAGGATTGAGATGAAGATCGCCGGCACCAGGTAGGCGAAGATCAGCACGCAGTACTGGGCGACCTGGGTGTAGGTGATCCCCTTCATGCCACCGAGCACGGCGTAGATGAACACGATCCCCATTCCGATGAACACGCCGAGGTTGATGTCCACGTCCAGGAAGCGGGAAAAGACGATCCCCACTCCGCGCATCTGCCCGGCCACGTAAGTGAAGGACACGAAGATCGCGCACACCACCGCCACGATGCGGGCGAGCTGGGAGTAGTAGCGATCCCCCACGAAGTCGGGGACTGTGAACTTGCCGAACTTGCGGAGGTAGGGCGCCAGCAGGAGGGCCAGGAGTACGTAGCCGCCCGTCCAGCCCATCAGGTACACCGAGCCGTCACGCCCCATGAAGGAGATCAGACCCGCCATCGAGATGAACGACGCCGCAGACATCCAGTCAGCGGCCGTGGCCATGCCGTTGACGACCGAGGGGACCTCGCCCCCGGCAACGTAGAAGTCTCCGGTCGAGCGGGCCCGCGACCAGATCGCCACGCCGATGTACAGCGCGAAGGACAGGCCGACGAGGGTGAAGGTCCAGCCCTGGACGCTCACTCGGCTCCCTCTCGCTCGGCTGCATGCTTGCGATCGAGGCGATTCATCAGCTGCACGTAGACGAAGACCAGCGCCACGAAGCAGTAGATGGAGCCCTGCTGGGACATCCAAAAGCCCAGCTTGAAGCCGCCCAGTTGAATGCGGTCGAGCTGGTCGACCCACAGGATCCCGCAGCCGTAGGAAGCCGTGAACCACACGAGCAGCAGCACGCTCACGTAGCGCAGGTTGGTCCGCCAATAGCGGGAGTCGGCAGGGCGACGATCAGACACGTTTGAAGCCTAGCGCATCAAGGTAGGGCGGACTTCTAGGAGTGGATGACTGCGAGGAACTCGGTCAGCGAGTCTGGCCCTGGTCTCTAGTTCAGCCCTCCTTAGTAGGGGTCGATAGGAGTAGGATCTCACCCATGCCCACACACCACCAGTCTTTGCAGTCCCTCCTCGGTCTGCTGGCAGTCGGGGGGCTGCTGGCGGGCGTACTCTCTTGTAGTGGGTCTGACCCTGTCGCCGAGGCGCCGCTCTTTGCGGCCGATCCCGAAGCCGCGCCGCAGGCCGCCATCCCGCAGCTGATCGCCCAGGAGGGACAGATCCGCTCGACGCCCGCGGCCCGCGGTCTGCGCGCACGCTGGGAGGACGGCAGTACCGTGCTGCAGGCAGGTCCCGAGCGACTGCTCAGCACAGCCGACAGTCACAGCATCCGCCTGCGTACCCGGGGGATCGGCCGGCTCGGGAGCACCGGAGTGAGCCGCACCTCTGTCCGCCCCGAGCTCCGGCAGAGTCGGGTGGAGTTCCGGGATGCCGAGGTCACCGAGTGGTGGACGGCAACGGCCACCGGACTCGAGCAGGGCTTCGATGTCGCCGAGCGCCCCAGGGGTGAGGGTGAGCTGCGCATCGAGGTCGAGGTCGAGGGCGCGAAGTTCCTCAGCGAGAACGGCGGTACCGGCATCTTTCTCGCGCCGCCGGTTGGCCCCCTCCTCGCCTACCGTCACCTCAAGGCTTGGGACGCCCGTGGCCGGGTGCTGCCCTCACACTTCGAGAAGGAAGAGGGCCTGATCAGCCTGGTCGTTGATGATCGTGAGGCGCAATACCCGATCGTGGTGGACCCCTTTGTGACGGTGGCTGGCTGGACGGTCTCTGCACAGCAGGCCTACGCCTACCTGGGCTCGTCTGTCGGCGGTGGGGGCGATGTCAATGGCGACGGCTACGACGACCTGGTTGTCGGGGCGAGACTCTATGAGGACTTCGAGTCCAACGAAGGACGGGCCTGGGTCTACCTGGGAGGACCCAGCGGCCCGGACCCCAGCCCGGTCTGGTTCCAGGAGCCCAACTCCGGGAGTGTCTGGTTCGGTACGGCCGTCGGCTTCATCGGCGACACGGACAACGACGGCTACGACGAGATCTTCGTGACCGGACCCCAGCACAGCGGAGGCCAGTCCCAAGAGGGGAGAATCTGGGGCTACTCGGGGTCTTCGGTCGGGCCGAGCCCCGGGGCTACCTGGTGGTTCGAGTCGGACCAGGGCAACGAATACCTCGGGCATTCGGCCGGTACCGCCGGGGATGTCAACGGCGATGGCTATGCGGATGTGATCGTGGGCGCGCCCTACTTCAACACCGGCACGTCCAACGTGGGGCGGGCCTGGGTCTTCCACGGCGGGCCCGCCGGCCTCGACTTCAGCTCCTCGTGGCACTTCTCCTCAACCAACCAGAGCGCGAGGCTGGGCTACAGCGAGCCCGACCGGGACGGCAAGGCCGTGGCCAGTGCGGGAGACGTCAACGACGACGGCTACGACGATGTCGTCGTCGGGGCTTACTACGAGGATGTCCCCGCCTGCAGCAACTCCGGCCGGGCCTGGCTCTTTGAAGGCAGCGCCTCAGGTCTGTCCTCCTCTGCAGCCTGGTCTGTTGATGCGGACGACTGCCATGCCTACCTCGGAAAAACCCTGTCCACTGCGGGCGATGTCAACGGCGACGGCTACGCCGATGTCCTGGTTGGCTCGCCCAACTGGGATGACGGAGAGAACGACGAGGGGATCGTCCGGCTCTACCTGGGCTCGGCCTCTGGGCTCTCCTCCTCTGCTGCCTGGGAGTACCAGCCCAATATTCAGAACGCGAACTTCGGTGAGGCCATGGCCCCCCTGGGCGACCTCGACGGAGACGGCTACGACGACGTCGCCATCGGCGCTCCCGGCATGGACTGGGGCGAGGCCTATGAGGGCCGTGTCAGTGTCTTCATGGGCAACACCACCGGCCTGGACGCTACGGCCGCCTGGTTCGTTGACGGGGACCAGTCCGGGCACCGGTTCGGCTCTTCGGTCTCCTCAGCCGGCGACATCGACGGGGACGGACTGACCGACCTCGTTGCGAGCGGCCCCCATTGGAATGGCAGCTACGAGAGCGAGGGCGCTATCTGGCTGTTCTACGGCGGCACCGGTAATGGCGGTCCTACCCTGCCAGGCGACGCCGACGGCGACCAAGACCCCGACAGCAGCGACTGCGACGACGGCGACGCCAGCATCTACACCGGTGCACCCGAGACCCCCGACGACGGCATCGACCAGGACTGCAACGGCAGCGACACCGTCTCCTGCTGGACCGACGGCGACAGCGACGGCTACGGCGACGGGGCCCCCACCCTCGACCCCGGCGGTACCTGCCCCACCGGGATGCCCACCGTCGACGGTGATTGCGACGACGGTGCCGCCAGCATCTACCCCGGTGCACCGGAGGCCTGCGATGCAATCGACTCCGACTGCGACAGCTCCCTCGTCGACGAGGACCTCGACACGGACAGCGACGGCGAGCCC
>CAZQTQ010000217.1:0-7288 GCA_964596025.1 uncultured Rickettsiales bacterium | reverse complement strand
GGCCCAAGCCGACATGGGCAACATGCAGCAGAACCTCCGCGTTGCCATGGAGATGCTGAGTCGGGACGTGGCTACTGCGGGCTTTGGCACCGGCTTTGACGGTGGCGCTTGGGGTGCGGGAGGACAGACGTCGGAGGCGGAAGCCATCTTCGCTCTGCATGTGATCGAGAACTACAACTCCTCGGGCACCGATGCCGTCGAGATCGCGATGATGGACCCGGATCGGAACAACTGGGCCACCACGGATATGAACGCGCGGCACGAGTGCAGCACGTCGTCCATTAACTTCCATCCCGAGTATGCTGCCCAGTCTGCGCTGTACGACCCCACGGGCACCAACGCGCAGATCGTGTGCTTTGCACCGGCGGTCCGAGGTCGTCCTGTCTCGTTTGTCTGGGACGTGAGCGGAGTGGGTGCGGGCAACGCGGTTCCGGTGACCGCGAACACACAGGTCGACTTTACGGCTCAGTGTGAGAACAACCTCCCGCTCATGATGGTCTGTGCGCCGGTTAAGTACGTTGCTTACTACGTCGACAACAGTGCAGTCGATGGAATCGGAATCGGGTCCCCGACGCTGCCCGTCCTCTATTTCGTGCCCGACATCAACTCCGCCGACATTCTTGGGGGCTACCCGACCGCCAGTGACATTCCGGTGGCGCTGGGGATCGAAGACCTTCAGTTGCAGGTGTGCCAGGCGGGCTCAGGCTTGGACTGCAACTTGGCGACAAGTTGGTCCTTTGGCTACGACCTCTCCCAGTCGACCACGATTTGGCAGAACCTCGCCGCGGTCCGGATCATGATTACTGCACGCACTCTGCGAACTGATCAGAATCGCACGAATGTTTCTACTCCCATTGACCTGGATGCTACGGATACAATCATTTCGACGGCGACCCCCGACGGCTACCACCGCCGGGTTGCTCGTACCGAGGTGACGGTCCGCAATGCCACTGGGACGTGGCAGGTCACTCACCAGAGCTGGTAGGAGAGGTCGGTTGATCGTGCGCCATCCCACCGCTGCAGCCCGAGGCCAGAGGGGCTATGCCCTGATCCTGGTCATGGTGGCCTTGGTGACGCTGACGATTCTGGGCGTGACGTCGATTACGGCCGCCCAGCTGGACATGAAGATCACCCAGAACATGCGCCACCACAAGCAACTGCAGTACGGCGCAATCACGGGCCAAGACCATGCTCGGGCTCTGGCGGAGGACGGGGTTGTCGACCTGATCGACACCTATGCCACCGCTTCCCAGAACGCCAACAACTGCATCGAAGGTTGGATTCACACCACCCATGCGAACCAGGTAGATACGCCGCTCATCCTGAACGCGAATGGCTTCATCCTGAGTACCTATTCCGTCGACATCTGCCAGGCAGTCTGCAACCAGCCGCCGGCGGGTACGGGCACGGACTTTGTGTCCTTCGCCCTGGACATCGTGTCCACGGGCGCCATGACCAACGCGACGGCCAGCGCACAGAGTGGGGCCTTCCTTTTTGCGAAGACCAACTTCGTTAGGACCTGCAATGGGCTCCTCTAGCTTCCGCCTTGCCCTCCGTGCATGGGCCGCGGTCGCAGCGGTGGGCTGCCTTCAGGTTCTGGCGCTCCGCGACGCACAGGCGCAGGAGCCGCTGCCTGCGGTTTTGCCCGAGGTCCTCTTCCTCGTCGAGGACAGCGCCCGCATGGCCCAGGACTGGGACGGCGATCCGAACCTAACGGTCCTCAACAGCCGATGGTCCTACACCCGGGACGCGATCATCCAAATCATCAACAACGCTCCGGTCGGCATGACCTTTGGCGTGGCGCTCTCCGCGGATGGCTCCGGCAGCGAGTCCGCCGGGTTCGAGATGCTCGCCTACCCGGGCACGCCATCCAGCACGACGGTGGACCTGCTCAACGCCCACGTTGCCAGCAGCGACACAGAGCGCACCTTGTCCGAGAGCTACGCCAAGGTCCTCCAAAACTGGGCATCGCAGAACTACACCACGCCCCGCAGTTGGAGCGGTGGTCCATTCCGGTACAGCTGCTCCGAGCTGGTCGTCATCATGATCGGAAGTGATGTGGGCAACGGCGACGCCAACCCTTCGCCCGGCTACTACTCGGCCAGCCCTCCGCTCGACTTCCAGTGCAACGATACATCCGTGCCCCTCCCTCTCCAGGGCTGCTTCCACGACAACGTCGCCCACTATGCCTACAACACCTTCTCCGCCCCGCTGGCGGGGACCGGCTCGGTGAAGACTCACACGATCCTTCTCGACTCGAACTCGCCGACGATCAGCAGCGAGGCCGTCACCCTCTTCCAGAGTACGGCCAACCACGGACAGGGCCTCTACGCTGGGGCGGCGGTGCCCGGCGGCATTGCCGTTGCCGTCTGGGCGGTCCTGAATGACTCGTACGAAGGGGTCTACTCCAACGCCGCGGTCTCCTTGACCCCGTCTGGCGACATGCTCTTTGCCTCGTACTTCGAGGTGGAGGGGGGCCATCCCCTGTACAAGGGACACCTCCTCGGCTGGACCATCAACGACGACCCTACCGCGCCGGACTACGGGGAGATTATTCCGGGCAGTGGTCCTTACAGCGAGGCGTGGGACGCGGGCCAGTTGCTCGCCTCCCGCCAAGCCAACGCCGGTGAGTCCAACCAGTTCGAATCCCTAGGCACCTGGAACACCGGCCTCCAGCGGACGGGCTACACCGGCCGCGTTTCGGGTGAATTTTACGGCACCCTCTTGCCCTTCGACGCGGCCTCGCTGGGGATCGGTAGCGATCTGACGACCTTGCTCGTAGATGAGGCCACCATCCCACTCTCGTCCACGGACGACTGCAGCACCTTGCTCTTCGACTACGACTACGACTGCGACTCGGACTACAACGACGCTCAGCTGCTCGTGGACTTCATTCGCGGTGTTCACACCGCAACGTTCCTGCATACCGGTATCCCGCGCGGCTACTGGAAGATGGGCGACACCGGACACAGCATCGCCGTGGCCGCTCCTGCGGCCCTCTCGGCCATCGCGACCGAGGCCCACTTCATTAGCTACCGGGCGGGGCTCGCCACCCTGCCGAGTATGGTCTATGTCGCCTCGAACTCCGGAATGCTCCACAGCTTTGTCTTGGATGTGTCCGGGCACGAAGGCGGTGAGTACTGGTTCTACGTGCCGCGCGCCAAGGCCCACAAGGACCCAACCGGGGCCACGGCGATGGAGTTCGATGGGAACCAGATCGACGACTTGATGCGGAGCGGCCAGACCTACGTCAACGACGGTCGGCTGGCCTTGGAGCACGTGTGGTTGGACGGCTACATGAACGGTCTAACCGGCTGCTCGGGGCCTGGCTACTTCCCGGCCCAAGACGACGGCATAATCAACGGCAACGGCTGCGAGTGGCACCGAGTCCTCGTGTGGGCCGGTGGCTACGGTGCCCGACACGTCTACGCTCTGGACGTCACCAACCCCTATGACCCCCGCTTCCTCTGGGAGCGTACGGACCTCAACGCCACCAGCGGTCTCGGCAAGGGCCGGGCCGTGGGCACGCCCGGCCTCTCTCCCTTCTACGACGCCAGCGGCAGCAGCGCTGAGAAGCGCTGGGTTGCGGTCTGGGGCAGTGGCGCGCAGCCTCCGACGGCGAGCTCGACCAGTGCCGCCAACACCCATGCACACGCCGCGATTTACATCCACGATGTCGACAGCAATGCGCCGCCTCGGGTGCCGACGCAGTACAGCGAGCAGGGGTACTTCGTGTCTCACCCCGCTCTCGGGAGTACGGATTCGGACTCCTTCGAGGAGTACCTCCCTCCCGAATACGGCCTCTTTGGGACCCCGGCCCTAGCCGACCTGGATGGGGACGGTTCCGTCGACGTGGGCTACATCGGCGATTCGATGGGCTACATGTTCAAGGTGCGCTTCAACGAGTTCACGCCAACGAGTCCGACGATCTGTACCTTCGCCACCCCCAACTCCAACGACGACTCCAGGCACCTCTACTACCGTCCAGCCATCTTCTTCAGCAACGCGGGCGAGTTGCTCGTCTACTACGGGTCGGGCAGTCCCTTCGATCTCTACACGACGAACAACGGCGGCATTTACGTGCGCAAGGACGACGTGCCCTTCGGCTGCGTGGCCTCCGAGGTCGCGCCCTGCGCTTCGACCTCGTCTCTCTTTGACCCCTCAGGCTTTTACCGCTTCGACGGCACGGGTGAGAAGCTGGTCGGATCGCCCCAGGTACTCTTCGGGCGCATGTTCTTCGGTACCCACATCCCTGGTGCCGACCCCTGTGTGATTGGCAACAGCCGCCTCTACGGTCTGAATGTCGAGACCTGCGGCGGTGGCATCTACGACTTCACCTCCGACAGCTACAGCGTTACCGACAACCTCTACACCGAGGTCTCGGGGTTGATGTCGGAGCCGACCTTTGCCAATGGCCGCATGTACGCCCTTAACATCGGCGCGAACGGCATGGATGCGAACGCGGTCATCGACGACTTCCAGGTCACACCGAGCGATGTCGCCGACTACATCTATTCGTCCTGGCGGCACGTCTTTTAGGGCGCCGAGGGGACCCCCGCCCGGCCGCCGCCTTGCGGCCACTACCTAGGCTCCAACTCCTCCACTTCGCTCTCGCTCAGCTGTTCCAGGTTGAAGCGCGCCGCTTGGTTGCGGGGATCCCGAGACAAGACCGCCTGCCAGGCCTCCCGGGCCTGGGCGTAGCGGCCGGCGTCTGCCGCACAGTTGCCAGCCAGCACCCGGGCGTCGATCAGGTCCGGGCAGGCCATGAGCGCAGCCCGCACGTCGGTCTCGGCCTCATTCTTGCGATTGAGTTCATACAAGACGTGCGCTCGCCAGCTCCGGTAGTGGCAGCTGTTGGCGAGCAGGAGGGCCCGGTCGATCTCCACCAAGGCCCGATCAAACTCCCCCCGCCGGAAGTACACTTCGGCAGCCCCTGCCCGTGCCTCCGGCCGCCCTGGCTCCAGCGCCGCCGCCCGCTGGAAGAGGACTCGGGCCCGGGCTAAGCGCTTGCCGATGTTCTCCTCGTCGCCCCGGGCCAGCTGCATGTGCAGGAAGGCGAGGTTGACGAGCAGGGGATAGTTTCCGGCGTGGGCCTTCTCTGCGTCTTCGAGGACGTCTACCGCATCGGCTACTCGTCCCTGCCGGACGCGAACATTGGACAAGCCCAGTTGTGCCTCCACGGACTCCGGGTCCTCCTTGAGGACGACCTGGTAGCGGTGCTCGGCTTCTGTCGGCCGGTCGAGCTTCCGGAGGATGTGGGCGAGCTGCAGGTTGGCCTCGGGGTCTCGAGGCGAGAAGGAGGCGGCCATCAGGTACTCCGCATGGGCCGCTTCCAACTGGCCTTGGGCCTCCAGTGCTTCCCCCCGCCGCATCCAGGGCTGAATGATCGCCTTGAGGTCCCGTGTGGGGCTGCTGCTCTCGTGGGACAGCCGCTTGGCCAGGCTGAGCGCTTCGGCCGCCTGGCCCTGGCTCCAGTGGCCCAGCATCCGAAGGTAGGTGCCCCGAACGCGGGCTGCGCTGCTCAAGCGCTGGTCCAGGGCCACGCGGTCGGCGGGGCTCAGGCCCCTGGTGTCGACCGCGTCTTCTCCGCCGGCTGAGGCGAGTACCGAGAGCGGGACCTGGGCGCTGGCCTGCCGGAGCCGGAGGCCGGCCGCCAGCGCAGTCGACCAAAAGCTTGGCTGATGCCGCCCTTCGGCCACACGCATCAGCCCCTCCCGGTTGGCTACGAGGCGCTCGAGTACGTCTTCTCCGTTCATCAGGGCGGCGGCTCGGAGGTCGTCCCGAACGGGCGGCCGGGCCATGCCCGTGTAGACCGCCTCGGCCGACACCCGCCCTGGGCTGTGGCTCGCGGCCAGAACGAGGTGCTCGGCGCCAGTCGGGTCCAGCCAGGCCGAGACTTGTGAGAAGGACTCGAGCAGCGGAAGGGGGGCCGCACTCAGCTCGTCGCTGCTCAGGCCCCGAAGCGGAAAACGGATGATGAGGAGGCCGTCCTCGCTAAGCCGCTGGGCTGCACGCGACCAGTGCGATGCACTCCAGGCGGTGCGGGCGCCGGCCGTCCAAACCGGGGGCAGGTTCAGCAAGATGGCGTCGAAGGTCTTGCCGCCACCGGCACTCAGGGGGTCTGTCTTGACCAGTCGGACCGCGGGGTCGGCCCCGAGGTTGCGGTTCCAGTCTCCGGAATCCCGCACCCAGGCACGGAGGCCCTTGGACGGGGTCCAGGCCAGAACTTCCCCTCGGGCAGTCCGTCGGGCGGCGTCCACCACTGCGCCGGTGGTCATCCCATGCACCAGAACCGACTCTGGCGCCGGGCCCAAGAGGCCTGACAGGTGCCCGTATAGGACGTCCGAACTCCAGGCCGATGCGTCCAAGAGCCGCCCCTGGCCCTGCGACCAGAGGCGGAGCGGCCCAGGTGCCTTCGTACGAGCGACGAGTCCGCCGAGCCCCGCGTGTACCTCAGCGTCCCGGCTGCCCAGCTTGCGGACCACTTCCCGGAACTGCGCTCGATCCGCCGCTTGGGTGAAGGGCGCTGCGGTCCAGAGCGCGGAGGGCTGAGGGACCAGCCATAGGAAGGCCAGCGAAGCGAGGGCCACGGCGAGGCCGAGGCCGCCGGCGGCAGCTTTGTGGTTGGCCAGGCCTTGCCCGAGATCCGCCAGCCCCAGAAGGAGGGCGAGCGTCGCGACAGCAGGAAGAAGTCCCAGCGCCCCCGGAAGGACGGCGAAGAACGCAAGCCCCAGGGCTAGCCCTCCTGACGTAGCCGCGCCGATAAGGCCGCAGCCGAAGCCGAGGCCTGCGGCGGACAAGGCGCAGAGGAGCTGCATGACGACGAATCCGTCGGCCCCGGCTGGGGCCAGCAGGGCTAGGAGCCGGACGAGAAACTGGGGAAGGTGGATCGAAGCCCAGGTAAGCGCGAGGAGCAGAACTGCGAGGTTGGCTCCACCCAGATTGCCGGTTCGGGGCCAGCGGACCCGGACCCTGCGGGCAAGCGCGAATCCGAGTCCCAGGGCGGCCGCCCCACCGGCCACCCAGTCCAGGGTCGGGCCGGCCACGGGTCCCATCAGAGTCCACAGGAGAGGGAAACCGGCTCCCAGGGCGAGTCCAACACTTCGTTCGGCGCCCAGGATCAGATGGTTCGAGCCGTCCCCGGCAGGGAGTGCCGGCTCCTCACTGGTGGGCGAGAGACCGACCTTGGGCAGCAGCAGAAGAAGGCCTGTGGCGCCGAGCCCGAGCGCACCGAACCGGGGAAGAGCCGTCCAGATCAGGATGGGAACGAGCGCACAAGCGGCCACCG
>CAZQTQ010000216.1:0-7307 GCA_964596025.1 uncultured Rickettsiales bacterium | reverse complement strand
CTGTTTGTACTTCTTTCCGCTCCCGCAGGGGCAGGGTTCGTTTCGTCCGATGGAAGACATTCCGAGGATCTCCACTAAGGGCTGCCGATCCTAACAGCCCTGGCTCACTGCAGGGCTTCCTCGAAGACCGGTAGTCTCCTAGCTGGGGGGAAAACGAAGGTCGAGTTCTTCGCTCTCCCCGTCCACCGCGGCCCGCGCGGTGGACGGGCCGAAGCCCCGGCGCATCAGGGAGCGCAGATCCTTCTCACGTCTCTCCCGCCGGCGTTCGGGATCCACATGAAAGGCTCCCAGCCGCCTTCGCCGCGCGTAGGCAACCGCCGCGGCCATCTCGAAGTCCGGGCTCGAGGCGAGCTCGGCCAGCACCTCGTCGACTACGAGGGACGGGACACCCTTCTGGCGAAGGCGGACCCGAAGCAACCGCGTCGACGTGCCCCTTCGGTGAAGATCCTCCACCCACAACCGCGCAATGCGGCGGTCGTCCAGCAGACCGGCCTCTTCGAGGCGACCCAGGAGGGCGTCCAGCCAGCTCAAAGCCTCGTCCCGGTCCCCTCCGTAGTGATCCAAGGAGCGGCGGATGCGTCGCAGCAGCACGCGCTTGAGCTGAAAGACGGTGGCTGGATAGCGCCGCAGGTGCTGCTGTGCCCAGCGCTGCAGGGCCGCCTCAGTCACCTTCTTGGGAGGCCGGCGGCGGCCCTCGCTTCGCTCGATCCGAGGCTCCATCAGCCGAGAATAGTAGACTGCCGCCGATGATGCCCCCTACCCGCAACCCAGCCCCGCAGGTCACGGCCCTTCGGACCGACGACGAGGCCTACGAGCACTGCTTGCAGATTCGGCTCGTTGTCTTCGTCGAGGAGCAAGAGGTCCCCTACGACGAGGAGGTCGATGGACTGGATCCGTCCTGCCTCCACTTCTTGGCACGATCGGACGACCAGCCCCTGGGCACCTGCCGGCTGCGGGTCACCGAGGACGGGATCACCAAGGCAGAACGCGTGGCCGTCCTCAGGGAGGCCCGGGGGAAAGGCATTGGCCTAGCCCTCATGGAGGCTCTGGAGACAGAAGCCCGCAGCCGGTCCACAGCTGAAGTCCTGCTGAGCGCCCAAGAGCAGGTCATCCCCTTCTACGAGCGACTCGGATACGTCGCCTACGGACCGCGCTACCTCGACTGCTCCATCTGGCATCGCATGATGCGCAAAGCACTGGCTTGAGGCTCAGGTCCCGTAACCAAGGCGAGCCCTCCTCTGCCCTGGACCTGCAAAGATTCGCTGGTATCTTTATTTGGCTTTGATCCCCCAGACCGCGGAAGGCCCCCGCATGCACCGGATTCCTCGCCTCGTATCAACCTGCTTCCTTCTGGTCCTCGCCGGCCTCCTTGCGACCGGGTGCGTCGCTCGTGGGCGTGCCGGAGGCGGCGACGATGACGACGACGGAAGCGGATTGCCAGGCGGGGGAGGCGGAGGCCCCACAGGCGACCTCGCAACCGGTCTCAGCATTTCCAAGATCGCGGTCTACCAGGGAGTCGAAGTCCTCGTGATGGAGGATGGCGACGAGGCCAATCGAAACGCCCCGATCGTCGCCGGCCGCCCCGGCATCCTGCGCGTCTTTGTCGAGATCGATTCCGGCTTCGATGACCGAGACATCGACGGCTACCTCCAGTTCGAAGACAACGCCGTTGCGGCCCAGACGGTCACGCTCGACGTCGACGAGGACTCCCGCGACCACAGCCTCAACAGCACCTTCAACTTCGAGATCGCCTCGTTCTCCACCGACCTCGCCTTTCAGGTCACCCTCCACGAGACCGACGGGAACTCGTCCTCGGGCAGCAGCGCAGACTCGATCTGGCCGAGCAGCGGCTACCACGACCTGGACGTAGAGAGCTCGGGGGGCGGCATCGAGATCGTAGTCATCCCGGTGGAATACAACGCCGACAGCTCAGGCCGCCTTCCCGACACCAGCGACGGCCAGATGGCCGACCTCGCCGACGCGATTTGGGCGATGTACCCCACGCCCGACATCGAGCTGACCGTCGGCAACCCTATGCCCTGGAGCCAGACCATCGGCGCCAACGGCTCGGGCTGGAGCGATGTGCTGGACGGCATCATGGAGCTCCGATTTGACCGCGGCGCTGCGCAGACGGAGTACTACTACGGCATGTTCGAGCCCGCTTCGTCCCTGTCCAACTTCTGCGGTGGGGGCTGCGTCTCCGGGCTGTCGATGCTCGCCATGAGCGCGGGCGACGACTGGGCGCGGGCCAGCGTGGGCCTGGGCTACTCCGGCGAGGGCTCGATCGGCACCCTGCTGCACGAGGTGGGGCACGCCCACGGCCGAAGCCACTCCCCGTGCGGGCTCGGCGGGCAACAGAGCGACCCGAGCTACCCCTATTCCAGTGCAGTCATCGGAGTCTACGGCTACGACATGGGCAGTCCATCCAACCCCGAGGGCGGCTCGCTCAGGGACCCGAACGACAACTACGACGTCATGAGCTACTGCAGCCCCAACTGGATCAGCGACTACCAGTTCGAGGAGATCTTCGACCGCGTGCGGAGCGTGAACCAGCTGGCCCGCTACGAAGCCGCCAAGGGCGAAGGGACTATTTGGTGGACCGCCAAGGTCGACCTCGATGGAGCCCGCATCGGACGACGGCTCGATCTGGGGCGCCCCCCCAGCAGCGGCGAGGAGCGTCACGTTCTCTACCTCGATCTCCGGGGCGAAGCAGTGGACTCCGCCTGGGGTCGCTTCGTGCCCTACGACCACATCGACGGCGGCATGGTCCTCTTCCCCCCGCCGCCCTCGGGGACCTTCGCGGTTCAAGTCGACGACGGTGTGGTGATCCCGCTCTAGGCCGAAGCCGAGGGCACAGTCACCTCCCCACCGAAACCCTCCGGTCCCTGGCTCTCGATGAAGGTGCTGCTCGGCTCCTGGTACTTCCTCTTCCTCGCCGCAATTGGCGCGCTCAACCCCTATTTGGCCCTGTTGCTTCAGGAGCGCGGGGCCTCGACCCAAGCCACGGCTGCCGTGCTGGCCATCTTCCCGATCGGCCTCCTCCTGGGCTCACCGCTGGGTACCTGGCTCGCCGACAAGACCGGCCGTCCGACCCCCATTCTGCGGGCGGCGGTGGCGGTTGCCGCGATCGCGACGTGGGCACTCGTGCCCGCACGGACCTGGTGGATTTTCGCCCCATTCTGCCTCGCCATGGCCCTCTGCCGAGCACCCGCGAGCGCAGTGGTCGACATGCGGACCGCCGCCTTGCTCACTCGACGCCAAGACTACGGGCCGATCCGGCTCTGGGGATCGGTCGGCTTCGTCGTGTTCTGCACCGGCGTGGGCTTGGTTCGTGACGCCCACCCCGACGCTCCGCTCTGGGCCAGCGCGGCCGCGGTCGCCCTGCTCTTTGCTGTCACCCTGCGGCTGCCCGCGCCGGCCCCAGAGGGCCATGCTCCACTGCAACGCCCCAGTTGGGGCAGCCTCCGGAAGACGCCGCTCTTGCCCCTGGTTTGCGGAGTCGGCCTCCTTCATCACGTCGGCGTTGCCTCCTACGATCACTTCTTTGCCCTCCACGTCAGCCAACTCGGCCTCCCGTCGCGCGTAGCGGGCCTGGGCTTTGGGCTGGGTGTCGGGGTCGAGATCGGCTTGATGGCCGTCGCCCCCCGCCTGCTCCACCACTTTGGAGCTCGCAACCTCATCCTCCTGGGGGTAGCGGCGAGCCTTCCGCGCTGGTGGCTCACCGGAACGGTGGAGTCCGAGTGGCTCCTCATCGGCATCCAAAGCCTCCACGGCTTCTGCTTTGGAACCTGGTGGCTCGGCTCAGTGGACCTCATCGCCCAACATGCACCCAGCCATCTACGCAACTCGGCCCAAGGCCTCTTCCTCGCGGCGAGCCACGGGGTCGGGAGCCTCCTGGCCATGGGACTGGCTGCCGCAATCCTGGAGCCGTTGGGCACAGCTGGGCTCTTCAAGCTCCTTATGATCCCGAGTACTGCGGCCCTGGTGCTGGCGCTCAGGGGCTTGCGAGATCCGAAGGACGCACAGGCCGGTCCGCCGCCAGAGACGGGTCCAGAGCCAGAACGGACTCCCAAGTCCGGTCGGCCTTAGACAGACGTCCCAGCTCTTCATAGATGAGCGCAAGCTCCAGGTGGGCGTAGACGTTCCAGCTCTGGTTTTCGACCGCTCGCTCCAGCACCGCCACGGCCCCCTCGAGATCCCCAGCCTGACGCCGAAGCAGGCTCTTTAATCGGAAGGCAGGCAGGCTCTCGGGAGCCAGCCTACGCACCTCATCTGACCAGTACTCCGCTGCCGTCAGCTCACCGTTCTGGAGAGCGGCCAGCGCTCGCTTGTGGAGCAAACGGGCACGCCGATCCCGCAAGACGGGGTGGTTGGGGTCGAGGACGCGAACCTTCTCGATGGCTTCGAGATCGCCACGGATTACCGCCCGTTCCAGATGGCCGAGCCTCTCGACCCGACGTTCGGCCCCCGCCAGTTGTTCCGCCTCAGGGGGAGACAGCGGGAGGACGGTGCGGCGCGCGAGAAGGGCAGGGACGTCCAGCAAGGGCACGCCTCCGTAGAGGCCCCGGGGTGTCGAGAACTCCAGGAAGGGGTCGCGGTCACGCTGCACCGGTCCCACACCGCTCAGCTCTCGCAGACCAACCTGGCTCAGGACGTAGTGGCGCTGCAAATCCGCGGCTGAGCGCACTCCTGTCCAGTGTCCGGCCAGACTGCGGGCAGTGGCATCGATCCGCCGGTCCAGCGCGGCACGCTCCAGGGGAAGAGCACCGCGCCCTCCCAGTAAGAAGTAGTCAAAGGGGCCTGCGTTCCACAGCTCCGCCTCCGGAAAGACGGCGAGGAAGGTGCGGCAGAGAGTCGCGAAGTCCTCTTCGGGCAGGAGATAGCCTTGCAACCACACCGCCGCCACACCGCCCTCCTTGAGCCCGTTGCGCATCGCTTCGAAGGCCTCGACCGTAAACAGCGTCGCGATCCCCGAGATAAAGAGGTTGGTCGGCTGAGAGATCACGACGTCCCAGGGCCCCTGGTCGGAGAGCAGAACCTGCCGTCCGTCGGCAACCTGGAGCTCCACCCGGGGGTCGGTCAGTGGGTCACCCAACAGCGGCCCGAAGTGTTCGGCTGCTCGCGCCACCTCGGGGAGCAGTTCGACGACCTGCACCCGCTCGGCCGGGTGTGCCAGAACCGAGGCCAAGCTCATCCCCGATCCGAGGCCGATGAGGAGGACCTCGTCTGGGGCTCGGGCCAGGAGCATGGGCAAGTGTCCCAACATCCCCTGCCCCAGCCGGTCCGCCTCGGTCGAGGCATCGGTCTTGCCGTTGATGCGCAGAACCCGCGCCCCTTCGGGACGCTGAATGACCGACACCGTGGCCCCCCGCCCCTCCTCATGGAAGACGACCGAGCCCGTCTCCGCCAGCGACTGGAGGAGCCCCGGGTTGGCAGCCAGGTCCCGGGCATACATGTGCGGAGCGAGGTTCATGTGGCGGGGGTTCCACGACGGACCGACCAGGCCCAGAGCCACGGCCAAGAGCGGTAGGCCCCAGGCCAGCCGCCGCTTCGGTGCCAACAGCAAGGCCGCGGCGAACAGGTTGAGCCCGATCGCAAAGCAGAGGCTACCGCGCAGGCCGAAGCACGGGATGAGGACAAGCCCCGCCCCAACCGCGCCCAAGACCGCTCCGCACGTGTTCCATGCATAGGCCTTACCCACGACCACCCCGGCATCCTCCGGCCTGCGGGTCAACGCGCGGGTTGCCACTGGGTAGGTCCCGCCCATCAGGAAGGTAGGGACGAAGAGAAGACCGAAGAGCAGGACCAACAGGAAGCGCTGGGTGGCGGCGAAGCTCCCAGCCCGCTCGGCTAGAGGGCCGATAAGCCACATCGGAAGCTCGCCGAGAACGGGAACGAGGAGGCCAGCGAACACGGCGATCCCAAGGTTGAGGGCCGCAAGCAGGGAGACTCGGTCATCGGTCCGATCAACGACCCGGGCAAGAGCGTGGCCGCCTAGGGCGAGGCCCGCGATGAAGGCGCAGACGATTCCGCTGAATGCGTAGGTGGTCGAACCCACGAAGAGCTCGAAGCAGCGCGTCCAGGCGACCTGCATGGTCAGGGCGGCGGCCCCCGACAGCAGGAAGGCGAACAGGATGCGGCGGTCGTCCCCACCGGCTGTAGCTGCCACTCGGACTGAATCGACCGAGGCTGCATCGCCGGACCCTGCTCCCCCGTCTTCCGACCCGGGGTTGGAAGAGGGGTCGGACCCCGCGTCCTCCGGCAGCAGCGGGTACCGCAGTCCTAGAAGTACCGCCCCCAGCCCCACCGAAGCGCTGAGGCCGGCCGCCAGCAACAGCGTAGTCGGCTGGCCCAAGCCCGGAAGCAGCACGAAGCCCGAGAGTCCCGCCCCCACCACGGCTCCCGTCGTGTTGATGGCGTAGAGCCAGCCCATGTCCCGGCCGAGGTGTTCGCGCCTCCGAGCGTACCAACGGGTGAGCAAGGGCAGAGTGGCACCCATGGCCAGGGTCGCGGGCAGGAGCAAGAGGGCCGCGGCAGCCACCAAGCCGTGCAGGGGCAAGCCCAAACGTGGCAGTGCGCCCAAGACAGAGCGGCCCAGGAGGAGCGGCGAGGCCAGCGCGCAGGCGCTGATCCCGAGCTCGAGAACGCCGTAGGCGAAGAGCGGCTTCTCGACCGCATTGACGCGACGTCCAGCGGCGGCTGCGCCGATTCCCAGACCGGCCATGGTGCTCCCGACCACCGCCGCCACCGCCAGCGCCGAGTGGCCGATCACCAGCCCAACCATTCGGATCCACAGCACCTGGTAGATGAGCGCAGTTGCTCCCGAGAGGAGGAAAAACGCGTTGATCGCAGCCCGGATTGGCACCGTTAGCTCAGCCGCTCCAAGACCTCGACGGCAGCCCGCTGGCCGGACTCGATGGCTCCGTCCATGAAGCCCATCCACCGACTCGCCGTCTCGGTACCCGCCCAGTGGAGGCGTCCGCAAGGGGCGCGGAGAGCAGAGCCAAAGGAGGTCCACCCTCCGGTCGCAAAGAGCCCCACCGAGCAGCCCCGCGTCCATGGATCCTGATTCCAGTCCTTCTCCAGGGTCGAAACCGGCTCGGCGGCGGCAGGACCAAAGGCCCGCGCAAGGCAGCTGAGAATGGCCTGGCGGCGCTCGGCTGCCGGCCGATCGGTCCACTGCCTTGCCTGATCACCCAAAACGAAGGCCACGAGCGCACCGACCGTCCCGTCTCTGGGGCTGGCGTCAAAGGCCAGGCTGACGATGCTGTCGTTGCTCACCCACTCACCGGAGAAGCCCTGCTCCC
>CAZQTQ010000215.1:0-7350 GCA_964596025.1 uncultured Rickettsiales bacterium | reverse complement strand
GCCCTTGGATCGGACGGAGCCGCCTTCCCGCTAGAGAGCTTTGGCATGGTCGAGGTACACCTGCTCCAAGGGGAGGAGGAAGTCGAGTTCGAAGGGTTGGCGGTGCTGTCCTTCCCGCTGGTTGCCGGAAGTGGGCTGGGTGAAGGCGAGTCGGTCGGCTTGTGGTCCTTTGACGAAGCCGAGGGCTATTGGCTCGAAGAGGGGGAGGGGACGGTCCAGGGAGACCAGTTTGTTGCCGAGGTCAGTCACTTCACTTGGTGGAATGCAGATCGGCCGCTCGCCGAGACCCACTGCCTCCAGGGGCGGCTCGAGACGGCAGCAGGCGAGCCTGCTGCCGGTCTATCCCTGCTCGCATGGGGCTTGGACTACCTTGGCCTCTCTTCAGCCACGACCGCTTCGGATGGAGGTTTTTGTGTCGACGCGAAGCGGAACTCGAGTCTGCAGCTGAGCTCGGTGGGACCGGTCGGCAGTGAGCTGGTTCAGTGGACTTCCGTGGTCTCCACTCCCGACTCAGCCGCCCAGTGCCTCGTGGGAGGATGCACGGATCTCGGGACCTTCGTGGTCACTTCGCTGTCGGAGGATGGGGATGGAGACGGGGTCACGGTGGTCGGTGGCGACTGCGACGATCTCAACGCGACGGTTCATCCCGGTGCTGTCGACGGGGTGGGGGATGGGATCGACCAGAACTGCGACGGGACCGACGGCGTCGATGGCGACTGGGACAGCCATGCCTCGGTGGAGTCGGGCGGCACCGATTGCAACGACGCCAATCCTTGGATCCACACTCTGGCCCTCGAACTCTGTGATGGATTGGACAACGACTGCAACGGTGCGGTGGATGGCCCCGAGGCCGTCAATGCCAGCACCTACTTCGTCGACGGAGACGGCGATGGCTTTGGGGACGAGAACGCTCCGGTCTCGGGCTGTTCGTCGCCGGAGGGTGCGGTTGACCAGGCGGGAGACTGCGACGACAGCGATGCTTCGGTTCATCCCTACGCCGCCGAGTGGTGCGGAGTGGAGGATCTCGACTGCGACGGGCTGGTCTGGGAAGACGAGTCGGTGGACGTCCAGCCCTGGTACGCCGACGACGACGGCGACGAGTACGGTGACCCCGCCAGTCCGGCCTTTGCGTGCCTCGAGCCGAGTGGGATGGTGGCCAACGACCTCGACTGCGCCGACGACGACGTGAGCGTGAGTCCGGAGGCATCCGAGAGCTGCAATGGGATGGACGACGATTGCGATGGGCTCGTCGACGAAGGCTCGCCTGCCAACGGGACGCTCTACTACCCCGATGGCGACGGGGACGGCTTCGGTGGATCGGACGGTGCAGTAGTCGCCTGCTTTGGGCCTGCAGGCATGTCGGCGCAAGGCGGGGACTGCGATGACGCCGATCCCCTGGAATTCCCGGGCGCACCGGAGTCCTGCGACGAGGCGGACGACCGGAACTGCGACGGACAGGTCCAGTACGCCGACGGGGACGGGGACAACGCCGCGGCTTGCATCGACTGTGACGACAGCGATCCTTCGCGGTACCCCGGTGCGGCGGAGGCCTGCGACGCTACTGACAGCGACTGCGATGGAACGCTGGTCGACTTCTACCTCGACACCGACGGGGACGGAGAGCCGGACTGTGTCGATGCAGACGACGACGGGGATGGAAGCCCGGACCTTCAGGACTGCGGTGTCCTTGATCCTGGGGTCTATCCTGGAGCGCCGGAGGTCTGTGATGGGCTCGATTCGGACTGCGACGGCGATCTCGTCGAAGAGGACCCCGACACCGACGGCAACGGCATCGCCGACTGCATCGACGACGATGACGATGGGGATGGTTCGCCGGATTCCCTCGACTGTGGCCCCCTGCTCCCGGAGGTCTACCCCGGCGCACCTGAACTTTGCGACGGTCTCGACAACGACTGCGATGGCAGTGTGGACCAGTGCGGGATGGAGAACGCCTTCCTTAGTCTCTACGGCATTGCGCCGGGCTACACCTTGGGCTCCGGTTTGGCGGTGGGCGATCTCGATGACGATGGCTCCCTCGACTTGGCGTTGGGCTCCCCGGGAGCGAGCGTAGGCTTTGCCTTTTCGGGTTCCATCCACGTTCTGGCTGGTCCCTTCGGAGGGACAGAAACCCTCTCCGACGCGCTGGTGGAGATCACCGGCCAGGCGGTAGACGACGGCGTCGGCTCGGCTCTGGCTGCGGACTGTGATCTCAACGGAGATGGCGTAGACGACCTTGCCATTGGCGTCTGGTCGCAAGATCCGGGGAGCGTCGGGACGGCGGCTGGCGTGCTCTACGTGGTCTATGGACCTTTGACGACCAACTTGGATCTGGCCTCGGCGGATGTGCGCTTGGAGGGCGAAGAAGCCGAGGACTGGGCCGGCTGGTCCATCGATTGTGCGGGGGACGTTACGGGCGATGGGGAGGACGATCTTCTCGTCGGGGCCTACCGGAACGACCGCGGAGGACTCGATGCTGGGGCCGTCTATGTGGTCTCAGGTCCGCTGCCGGCAACTGGAAGCCTCAGCTCAGCTGTCGCCGTCCTCGAGGGAGAACAGAGTGGTGGACACGCCGGATACAGCGTCGCGGGGATTGGCGATACCAACGGAGACGGAATTTTTGACCTGCTGGTAGGCGCGCCTTCGGCCCACTCGTCTGTAGCCGGAGCGGGCCGGTCCTACCTTGTCTTAGGTCCCGTAGTCGGAACGTCTTCTTTGGCCGCTGCGGCTGCGATTGTGGAAGGAGGCAGCGAGGACGCCGAGCTGGGGACCGCAGTTGCTGGTGCGGGGGACATGAATGGCGATGGACTGCAGGACTGGGCCGTAGGCAGCCCGGGTGGGGGCCTCGCCGGGGGTGGAGAGGTCTTCTTGTATTCGGGTCAGGTCGCTGCTTTTGGCGGAGGGCTGCTCGGTGCGGCTGCGGCCACTGCGGTTGTTCAGGGAGTCAGCCCGGGCGACCAACTCGGCTTCGCCCTAAGTGGTGGCGGTGACGTCAACGGCGATGGTCTGTCCGATCTTCTCGTCGGTGCTCCGACCTCGGACCTGGAGGGGAACGACAGCGGAATCGCCTATCTATTTGCCGGCCCGCTGGCCGGTTGGCGGGGCCCAAGTCATGCGATTGGTCAGTATCCGAGCATCGGAATCGGCGATCACACCGGACGTGTCGTCGAGGCCAGCTTCGATCTGAATGCGGATGGACGCGCAGATCTCCTGATTGCAGCGCCATTCAACGATTCGTCCCAGGGCGATGCGGGGGCCGCTTTCTTGCTATCGGGAGGCGGACTGTGACGGAAAAAAGTATATGTACAGAAGGCATTTATACATAAATAAGTAATGTATAGCTCGATATTTTCTGCGTGGTCAGATGGCGCCCAATAAGCATGAAGCAAAGGGTAAGCAAAAGGTAGCCTTTTCCTTTGATACTAGTGCTTTGTGAACTATATTTTTCGGTTCAGTGGTTTCGCCTCTTCTCTTGGAGGCCAGGGGGCAGAAGGTGCGCCCCCAAGTTGGCCCGGCTCTTGCTACTTCCGGTTCCCATGCGCCACCTTCCCGCCCTCCTTCTCCTCGTCCTCTCCACCCTTGTTGCAGCTGCCTGTGAGCCCGCCGCCAACTGCTCCGGGGAAGGCTTCGACCCGGGCGTAGGCGTGGGCTTTGCTGGCATGGAGGGCTGGGAGCCCATCCAAACCAACGACCTAGTCTTGGTCGAGCCAGGGAGCCAGGGCTATGGGCTCATGGTGCTGATCAATGTTCGGTACCAAGGGATTGCGATCAGCGATGGTGCCCACAGTCAGGCCGACGTCCAGATCGTGTTGGACACGGGCGAGACCATCACCGAAGACGGTTCGATGCGCCTCGCGTCGCTTTGCCAGGACGACGGAGCCTTGGTCTCTCGGAATCGCCGCATTGAGTTGCTAGGCAATTACGCGAGTCTTGAAGATCTTGAGGGCTTGGACACGGGGATCAACGCACACATTGTCATCGACTCGGTTATGCCCGGCGGTGAGACCTTCGAGCAAGACCTGCCGGTGATCCTGGTAGGCGGCTAGTCCAAGGCAGCTACCAGCTCCTATGCGGGCTCGACGTAGCCAACGATAGCTATACACATTTCGGTGTCAGTACTCTCTCCGGCGTACATCGGGATTGGGCCGTTGGGCCACTCTTCAGCAACGAAGGGGTTCGAAGCAGAGTTGTTGTAGGTACACCGCACTACGATTTCGTCTCCCGCACGCATGAGAGGTAGCTCGCTCAACTCCGCATCAAACTCGTAGTAACGCTGCCAATTAAAGTCGTAGCGGGGGACGTCTACCAGGCACTCCTCAGCAGGTTCGTTGCCTTGAGGTTGGGACCTCTCGACCTTAACCGAAGCTTCGCTGCCCAAGAGATGCATATGCGGCAAGGTCCCGAAAAGAGGCACCTCGATATCGGCGGATGAAATACCCAACTCCTCAGCAGTAAAACGTAGTGTTTCGGTGTGGTTCTCGGCGCCAGCAGGTACGAAGAACTTTGGCTCGCCACTTACATCGTCGCTGCTAGCCTGGACGAAGTCGGCGTTGCCCTGGCTTTCCGCGCCAACCCCGAGGATCTTCCAGCCGGCCTCCTGTCCGGGGTTGGTCGTTTGCCACTCCAGTCGAATTTCGGTCAGATCTTCAATCTGAAGCCCATCTACGGGGTGGAAGTGGATCTGCAGTACGAGAAGGGTTCCCGGCTCAATCCGGAGGCCGGTGCCGGTGGGATAGACGTTCGGTAGAGAGCCTGGAACCCAGCCACCGACGAGAGAGAAGTTCTGAACGAGCCGGTTGTTGGGATCGTTTGGGTCCAATTGAGCAGGTGCGCCGTAGCAGGGGTAGCTGTTGGGGTCGCCCTCAAAAGCTGCTAGCTGGGGCGATTCGGCATCGGGATCGGTATATAGGAGTCCGTGGTGTGCTACTGCGGGGGTGTTTGCACGCTTGTCTTGGGTCCATGTCAACCGGTTTACCTGGGGGGTAATCTGGACGCCGGTTATCCATGTGGTTTCCGTGATCAATGGATCGAATACGAAGCACTGGTAGTCATCTTCTGACCCCTGGGCTACGTAGGGCTGAGTCATCGACAAGGTTGTGCTTACGGAACTGAGTTCTCCGCTCGGAGGGGAGGGGAGAGTGGCAGCAGTCGCCGGATCTCCCTCTGGCGCTCCGAGATCAGACCACTCCTGGAAGAGGGCGATCTGTGAGTCGGTCAGCGAGATGTCGTTCTTGTAGGGATGCGGGGGGGTGCAGGTAGCGGTTTCGTCGGCGTCGAATGGCGGCATGATCTTCTCAGAGGTCACGGCAGCCAGGAAGCTCGCCATCGACGATGCCTGCTCGTAGGTCTCGAGCGCGAAGGGGGCGATTCCGCCTGTAATGTGGCACATCTGGCAGGTACCCGAAGCGATTGGCGCAATGTCTTGATGCCAAGTCACCGCCGGTGGGTCGCCGGCGTCGTCGTCCCCCGCCCCGGGGTCTTCGGGATTGCAACCTGTAAGCGTGAGTCCAAGACTCACGCCAAGGACGGCGAACATTCCGATGAGGTGGGTAACGTACTCTTCCCTGAGATCCAGATTCATCATGGCGCCATCATCCCTTCCTTGGCTCAGCACTGTTGATGTTCCGAAAGTGTAAGTAGACGCCGCACTCCGGGAAAACTCAGCCGTGACTGATCCACTCTAGGAGGGTGCGTACTGGGAACCCGGTGCCGCCATGGGGCTGACCCGCGAAGGGCTTGTCCATGTAGGCGGGCCCGGCGATGTCGATGTGGGCCCAAGGGACCTTCTCGTCGACGAATTCCTGCAGGAACATGCCGGCGGTGATTGCACCCCCGTAGCGGCCGCCAATGTTCTTTACGTCGGCGATCTTGCTCTGGATCAGCTCCTTGTACTCGACCGGCATGGGCAGCTCCCAGATAGCCTCCCCCGCACGGTCACCTGCACCGCGAAGCTCGCGAATGAGGCTTCTTCCCGTGCCCATGATGCCGGCCACGGTGGGCCCCAGTGCGACCATGCAGGCTCCAGTCAGGGTCGCCATGTCCACGAGTGCATCGGGCTTGAGCTCGCATGCGTAGACGAGTGCATCGGCCAGCGTGAGCCGTCCTTCGGCGTCGGTATTAAGGACCTCGATGGTCTTTCCGTTTGAGGCGGTGAGCACATCGCCGGTGTGGTAGGCGGAGGCTCCAGTCATGTTCTCGGTAGCGGCGAAGATGCCATGCACTTCAGCATCTGGCTCAAGATCGGCCACGCCCGCCATGGCACCGATCACGGCCGCAGAGCCGCCCATGTCCATCTTCATCGTTGCCTGTCCTGCTGCCGTCTTGATGCACATTCCGCCAGAGTCGAAGGTCAGGGCCTTGCCGACGAGGACGATGCGCTTGCTTGCCTTCTTCTTGGGCCGGTAGGTGAGGTGTACAAGGGAAGGTTCGGTTGAGGACCCTCGGGCGACCGCAAGAAAGGCATTCATGCCCCGCTTTTCGCAGGCCTTTTTGTCGAGAACCTGCACCTCCAGCCCCTTCTCCTTGGCGAGGTTAAGGGCGAAGTCGCGGAGGCTCTCCGGGTGAATGACGTTGGCCGGCTCGTTTACCAGGTCACGAGCGATGTTCTGGGCCCGGCCGACAAGCAGGCCACGCTCCAGGGCTGTGGCAAGTACTGGCCGATCGCGGCGGCCTTCGAAGTACAGGAAGACGGAATCGGCGCCGGAAGCCTTGGTTCCTTTTTCCTTGTAGCGGTCGAAACGGTAGGCCCCGTGTTCCAGGCCCTCGCCGACCGCCTGGACCGTCGGGCGGTCTAGGACGGCCCTCTTATCCATCGCGCAATCCAGGAAGAAAGCAACTCGGCTTACGCCCGCGCGGCCCGCCATGCTGCCCGTATGGGCGGCCAGCTTGCGGACGGCGTTGCAGGGGGAGCTGCCCCGGTCGCCCAGGCTACCAATGGCCAAGAGCCGGGCACGCAGGCCTTCGGGGGCGGGAAAACAAGCGAACTCACCGGGCTTCCCCTTCCAGTCCTGGAGCTTCAAGAGAGTGGCCAATCCGCCGCCAATGGCCTGATTCACGGTTTGGAAGGC
The DNA here is from genome assembly GCA_964596025.1 of uncultured Rickettsiales bacterium. GTDB lineage: Bacteria > Myxococcota_A > UBA796 > UBA9615 > UBA9615 > CAZQTQ01. Next base: position 286 of record CAZQTQ010000215.1, on the reverse strand, counting down.
GGGACTCCTCCGTCCTCCCCTCCCGTAGACGCCCAATACGAGAATGTCCGTGCGAAAGTTTTCGGGTTGGGTGGAACCGACCTGGATCTGCATGAGGGGACTCCCGCAAACGATGGCGTGCGCTCATGGCGCATTCGTTTTCCATGTGCGACTTCAGCGGACTTGCAAACTAACGGCGGCTGTTGGCCCTGTCAATGCGGGTCGAAATATTCAGAAGGTGGGCGAAAAGGACTGCTTATTGGCCATCCTAGGTCCGAGCCCAGACGATTGTTGCCTCTCTAAGAGC
>CAZQTQ010000214.1:0-7356 GCA_964596025.1 uncultured Rickettsiales bacterium | reverse complement strand
GGGGCCTCGGCGGTATCGGTTTCTCCCCCGCCCGCTTCGCGTTCCTCCAAGCGCTCCTGCAGCGCCACGGCATGCTCGCTGGGCTCCGTACCGGAGTACATCTCCATGTACGCGAGCAGGATCGCCTTGGCCAACTCGAGCTTCTCGAGTCCCTCGTAGGCCACGGCCTTGCACACCATGGCGTCGTAGAGCGGGGGATAGAGGCGCAGCGCGGATTCAGCCGATGCCTTGGCGCGTTCGAAGTTGCCGCCCTCGATCTCGGAATAACAGAAGGTCAGCTGGCGACGTGCTTCCTCCTCCAGGGCTCCGGCCTGCGTGGAAGCCGCGGGGAGAAGGATCGCCAAGACCATCAATCCGATCGGGATGCCATGCAAAACCCGATGCCGCGATTCGAACATTTCGGACCTCACCTCTCAGCCAAGACGGGCAGAATCACCCGGTGGAATCGTGGAGTCTAACAGCATGCGGCGGGCCTGACAGGGGGGGGGGGCGGCGTCTCTCCGAAGTGGCCAAAGTCGGGGGCTTGTATTGGGGCAAGAACACAGGAGCATGACCCCTTTTGGACTTTCGTATTTGGTGGGGCGAGCTAGGCTGTCCTGCCCTCACCCTGGAGATCCTATCGATGGTTCCCGCCCCCCCCCGTTCCCCTCTGCTCTTGGCCCTCGCTGGGTCTGCACTTCTTGTGGTTTCGTGCACCGCGCAGGATCGCCTGAGTTCCTTTGAGCACCAACGCCTGGAATCCCAGTGCGCGGACGACTTCGTAGCCTTAGGGGATGAGGCCGGAGCTCTCGGTTCGGGTGCGAGCCTGGCTCTGGTAAGTCGCGGATCGTGGTCTGAGTGCATCTCTGGCTACGCCGGGTGCCAGCGTTGCTACGAAGTGGAGGGGGATTCCCTAGGAGGCTCGATCGCCATGGAGCTGCAGGGGGCCCCTTGTAGCGCATCGATCACCTTCAACGACCTGACCCTCGCCTACACGATCACCGAGCGGAGTTGGTCGGGGACCTGGGTTCTTCTGGAGGACGACTGGTGCGACTTGGCTTGGGAGGGCGCCCACACAGCGTCGCTTCTGATCGAGGGTGCAGGGGACCACGATGGCACCTACGACTCGTCCCTGGTCCTAAATCGAGCCACGGCTGAGGCCGATGGGGATGGGAATGTGCGGGCTTGGACGATGGATTACGACTACACCGGCTACCTCGGCCGAAGCTGGCATGTCTCGGCCCAGCAGGCCGAAGACGGGACCTTGAGCGGGCAGGTCACGAGCGACACGGGGATCGTCTGCGCGATTTCCGGGCAAGACTACGACCTCGTTCTGAGCTGCGACGACTAGGGCGGAGACGGCCCAGGAACGAGGACGGCCCAGGAACGAGGTCTCTCCCGCGCGGTCGCTCGCGGGCGCGCGCGCGTAGGGCCTACTCCGAAACCACCGAGTCCAGCTCGGAAAGGAGGGCTTGGAGGCTGGGGTCCAAGCCCTCGCGGGACGCCAGGGACTCGAGTTCACGGAGGGCGGCTGCTGAGCCGTGGGCCTTTGCGCCCTGCGCGGCGGCCCATTGAGTGGCTGGGTCCGAGGACTCCAGGCCCTGCTTCAGGACAGAGGGGGCGTCGCGATGCTGGGTCGCCCCAAGCAGCCGTAGGGCAGCGTCCCGGCTTGGTGGAGGCGCTTCGGTCTCCCCGCTGGCGATTGGAAAGAGGGCGCGTGCTACGGCGAGCTTCTGACCGGAGTCGACCAGCGCCTCGAGGGCCAGTTCGGCGCTGTCGCGGAGTTCGAAGGACGGAGCGCGAAGGGCGGTGGCTAGAGCGGCCGCGACTCCCTCCCCGTGGAGCGCGCCCAGTGCGCGTGCGGCTGCGGCTTGGACCTCGGGCAGCGGATCGTTTTGAAGGGCGCCGGCGGCACGTGAGGTCCACTCGCTTCGGTCGGCCTCCGCTAGCTGGAGTTCTGTCGTGTTCGCCACGCTCTCAACGAGGGTCCAAGCACTCTTGCGAACCCGCCATGCTGGATGCCTGCGGAGTGCTTCCGCGACCTCGACACAGGCGGCTGCAGCTCGGGGTTCGACACGCAAGAGGCGAGTCAGCCATCGGGCGTGCCAGCGAGGGGCAGCGTCTGCAGCATCCGGGTCCCAGGCCAAGGCGGAGTCGGCAATCGTCCGGGCGACGGACTCCAGTTGAGTGGCGTCGCCGTCTTGCCTCTCTTCGTGCGTGTCGGCGCCGGCTTTGGCCGCCTCGATCCAGCGAGTGATGAGCCGGTCGATGGTGTAGGACCGGAGGATTTTCGGATCCGAGCTGAGGGGCAGCACCCAGGTGAGCCCGTTCTCGCCGGCGCGGAAGATGGCGTCGACCGCCTGATCGGTTTGGGCCATCGGCACGACCCACTGGGTGTTGTCGAGCAGTAAGGCCTGCGCCGCTTGCTCGGTGGAGGGAGGGGGCAGGCTCTCGGCCGCAGGGGTCCCAGAGCCGTCCGGCTCACCGCCCCCCGCACCTCCCTCGGATGGCGGAGGCCCGGCATCGAGGGTCACGCCGTGTCCTGTGCGACGAACCCAGGTCCCCTTCGGTGCAATGGGCTTTCCGTCTGCTGGGTACCGATCGTCGCCCCCTCGGTCCAGGAAGAGCGCGATGGAGCCAAAGCCTCGGGCGGAGAAGGCCTGACCGAAGGAGCGAGCGGCGTCGGCGCTGTAGCGGTCGTCTCCGCTGCGGTCCAAGAAGATGCTTGTGGAGTTGGTGAGCGAGGTTCCCAGCGCGGAGGTCTTTGCGCGGTAGGTGTCGCTCCCCGCTCCGTCCAGGAGCCAACTGACGGCCAGGTCGTGCCCCGAACCCTGGCCCAGGTCGTCCAGGCTGTAGCTGTCGTCGCCTTCGAGGTCGAAGAGGCCAGCTGAGCTGAGATGGATTCCGGAGCCTTGGGAGTATTGGGTCGCGGTGTAGCGGTCGTTTCCGGAGCGGTCGACGAGAAGCGCTAGGCTGTGCCAGTACGAGGAGCCTTGGACCCAAAGTCCCCCGCTGTATTCGTCGTGGCCAGCCTCGTCCAACAGCAGGGCCAGCCCCCCGCCGGCCCACGGGCGCTGCCCAATGGCAAAGGCCTGCCCCGCAGAGGAGAAGCGCCCCGGCAGTCGGTCGGGGTGATCTTCGTACCGACCGCCGAGGAGGTAGCGGTCATTTCCCCCCTGGTCGTGAAGGATGGCCACGCCGCCGGTCCAGGCTGCGGCCTGGCCCAAGTGGTCGGCTCGGTAGAGGTCGGCACCGTCGCCCCCATCGCGCAGCACGGCCGCGCCGTAGGCGGCAAAACCCTGGGTGCCGACGGTTCCGTCGTAGCGGTCGCTTCCGCCGAGATCGAGCCAAGACGCAAACCCGAAGGCCGCGCCGCCCAGGCTGAGTCGGCCGGCTCGATAGACGTCGTCCCCATCCAGGTCGACACCTGAGCCGATCGAAAACAGGGCCCCCCCAGGTCCAAGCTCGCCGCCGGTCCACAGATCCGCGCCCCCTAGGTCGATCCAGCCGCGCACGGCGGGTGGGTCGGCTGTGCTGAGGTCCTGCCGTTCGGGGGCAATTCTCCATTGGTCGTCGCCGCCCGGGTCAACGAGCAAGATGGGGTCGCCAGTTCCGGAGTTGTTCGCGGGGCTGCCCAGCCAAACCGGGCCGTTGGCGCTGGGCAAGATGAGAGGTTCTTGCGGCCAGGCGGTGTCTGGGAGGGCTGCAAGGACCGAGGCCGCATCAAGCAGAGCTTGGGTCCACGCGGCGCCCGCCTCCAGCAGAGCCCCGCGATTCACGGAATCCCAGGCCGCCGTCAGCCGGTGGAATGCGGCCTCCTCCTTGTCCTCGCTTCGTCCCAAGGAGGCGCCGGTCAGGGTCTCGGCGAAGAGCGTGCGCAGGCTCTGCCGGTCCTCCTGGCTGATGCCATTGAGCGCTTCGCCGAGGCGGCACTGGCTCCAGGCTTGTGCGTCCAAGAGGGCTCCTACTTGCTGATCGATCCGCGGATCGATTCGAGCGCGGAGGTCGGTCAGCGTCCGTCGGTTCCAGCGCTCGCCGGCCGCCTCGGCGGCCCGTGCACTCTGGTCCAAGAGGCCGTCTTGCTCCTCCGCTTGGGGGGCCTGGCAAGCGGTCTTGCTGGCCTCCCCTTCCCACTGTTCTTCGATCAATTCCCGCGCTGCGGACCATTTGGGCAGGGCGGGGGTGGGAGGGAGGTCGCTCGAGAGGCTCGTTGTCCACTGCAAGGCGGTGGCTGGAAGCCAGAGGGTGTTCTCGAGGGCCTTCTTGGCTGCGGGCAGGCGCCAGCGATCTGCAGCCTCAGGGAGCCCGTAGTTGACATAATCTTTTGGAAAGTCCAGGTCCGCACGGATCAAGCCAGCCCATCGAAGCGCTTCATCGATGTGGCTGAGGTCCCCGGCCGTCAGATAGGAGGGTTCGGCGGCAAGGGCGGGTCCGCACGCCAGGGGGGCGGCGGAAAGGAGACCGGTGAGGAGTAGGCGCTTCATGGGGCGCGGGAGCATAGCAGCCTGGGACTTGTGGCCTTCCCGTTCTCTGAGGCAGTATCGAGAGATGCGGAGTACTCGGACTTGGAGGCGGCAGCTGGCGGGGGTGGGGCTGGCTATTGGGATGCTGGTCTCGACCAGTAGCGCAGTTGCTGGGGGGATGTACACCCCCGACATTGGGATCGTCGGCTTCGGTCGGGGGGGCGCCTACGTCACCCGGGCCAGCGATCTCATGGGGGGCATGTACTACAACCCCGCCGGCCTCTACCAACTGGATGGCTTCAACCTGGAAGGTGGGCTGCTTCTGCTCCGCACCAACCGGTGGTTCGAGCGGACGGGAGGCGACGGGGGCGAGGACGGCGGCGGCATCTACAACGTCGACTCCTCGGGCGGAATCGTTGAGGGCTCCTTGGATGAGACCTTCCCGCGTACAGAAATGGATCCCTACTTCCGGCCCATCCCGGAGGTCGGGATCGCTTTTGGCTTCGACAAGCCGGACCTCACCTTGGCCTTTGGGCTCTATGCTCCTTTTGCGCCGATTCAGGTCTTCCCCGAATACGGTCCTGGTCGTTACCGCCTGATTGATCAGGAGCTAATCCAGGGCAACTTTGTACTCTCGGCCGGTTGGAAGCCCCTTCCCTTTCTGGCGGTGGGTGCCAGCGTTCAGCTCCTGGTGATGCAGCTCAACCAGAGCTTCAAGGCGTCGGCGGATTTCCTGTCCTCGGGGGAGGCATCCAATCCCGAGGACCCCCAGTGGGACGTCGTAGCCTCCTTTTCTGCGGACGCTTACAGCCCCTACTTCACGGTCGGCGCGCTGCTGATGCCGGCTCCCTTTCTGCGTATCGGCGTGTCCTTTAATCCGCCGTATCGATTTGAGGGCAAGGGAACGGCCGGATTGAACGGGGTGTTGGGACAGCGCTACTTTGCGGAGCTGCCCCAGGCCCTTGCCGACCTCTACGGGCGAGAGGCCATCCACGTCGTGGGTCAGGACGAAGAGGTCCATTTGAGTACCGGACTGCCGGGCGCCCTCCGTGTCGCTGTGGGGGTCGAGCCGATCCTTGGGGTCCTCGACCTCGAGCTCGGCTTTCACGTGGAGATCTGGCATGAGTCCGGCGACGTCGTCGCGAGCGAGGTTGACGTGGGTTTGACCGAGGACAATCCGGACGACGGCGTCGATGCGGTTCCCTTGGCCCAGTACCTCGACGACCGGGGCCTCTGCGCCATCATCGAGGCGAGGGACCTGCCCTGCGACGCGCTCGGTTCTTACACCGGGGACGGCGGGACGGTTACGGTCCCCGCGGACTACGGGACGACTTGGAGCCTTCGGTTTGGGGGAGAGCTGCGGCCGCTCCCCTTCTTCGGGATCCGTTTCGGCTACCTGTTCGAGCCACCGGCTATTCCGGATGCAACCCTGGCTTTGACGATGCTGGACAGTAGCAAGCACCTGGTGTCGGGCGGGCTGTCGCTTCGTCTCGGCGCCACGCGGGAACGTAGCTCCTTAGTGGACCTGCACCTCAGCTATGCCCACGTCTTCTACGAGGACCGGACAGTGGCTTTGGACGATAGCCGAGCGCTGGGTTTGGCCCTCGAGGGGGTACCCCACAACAAGGTGGATGCGGGCTCCTATGGGGGCGAAGCTCACCTCTTCGGCCTGAACGTTGGCTTCCACTTTAGCGACATCGTTCGCGGCGCAAAGGCGGGGGCTGCGACCCGTTCCAATTCGGGAAAACCCTGAGGGGCAGCACCCCGGGCCGGCGCTGCTAGACTGTGGCCCTTGGGCTCGCACCCGTGCTGGCGGCGAGCAAGGAGGCAGGATCACACAACCGTCCCCGATGGCGACCGGTGGTCTGACGACCAGCGCCTTTGCTCGAGCCGTTGCTGGGGCCAGTGAAGGGCTTTGGGATTGGGATCTTGCCGCCGACAGCCTGCAGGTGTCGCAGCGTTGGAAGGAGCAACTGGGTCTGGGTGAGGAGAGCCTCGGCACGGACCCGCCGATTTGGTTCGATCGCCTCCACCCCGATGATTGCGAAAAGTTTGAGGCTTCTCTGCAGGAGGTCCTCGAAGGAGAAGCTGAGCGCTTTCAGGCCGAGTACCGCATGCTTCATGCCGACGGCGTATACCTCTGGATGAGCTGCCGCGCTCAGGTGTTCCGGGGGCCGGACGGGAAGGCGACGGCGCTTGCCGGTTCCATGACGGACATCAGCGGTAGGAAGCTCGTCGATAGTCTGACTGGCTTACCGAACCGCACCCTGCTCATCGACCGTCTTGGACGCTGCCTGGAGCGGGCCCGGCGGGAGCCGGACTACGTATTTGCTGTCCTCATGGTCGATCTGGACCGCTTCAAGGTCATCAACGACAGCTTGGGGCATGCACTGGGGGATCGTCTCCTGGTGGAGATCGCCCGCCGGCTGGAGGAGGCGCTGCGTGCCATCGATACCGTTGCCCGGCTGGGAGGCGACGAGTTCACTCTGATTCTCGACGACTTGGACCACAAAGACGACGCGCAGATGGTCGCCGATCGGATCCACAGCTTCCTCGAGGATCCGCTGATTCTCGACGGCAAGGAGGTCTACGCGACCGTCAGCGTAGGGATTGCCTTGAGTAGCAAGGGCTACGACCACGCCGAGGATGTGTTGCGCGACGCGGACACCGCGATGCACCACGCAAAGCGGACGGGGCGGGCTCGCAACCAGACCTTCGAGACGGTCATGCGGCTCGAGACTCTGAAGCAATTCCACATGGATACGGACTTGCGGCAGGCCATCGAGCGACAGGAGTTCTCGGTCGCCTATCAGCCGATTGTGGACCTTCGGAAGGGCACGATTGCGGGTTTCGAGGCACTGGTTCGGTGGATCCATCCCATCCGTGGCTTCATCTCGCCAGGAGAGTTCGTGCC
>CAZQTQ010000213.1:5668-7390 GCA_964596025.1 uncultured Rickettsiales bacterium | reverse complement strand
CGGAGGCCGTAGCCGCGGTCCCGGTAAAGGCGTAGCTGTCGATGACGAGGTAGTAGATACCCGCACTCTCGGCGGTGAACACCAGGGTCTCTGGGTCACCGGAAATGCCGCTGTCCGCGCAGGCTACCGCCGTTTCGGCATCGCCGCAGGTCGACAGGAGGGCCAGGGCCCCGTCGGCTGGCGCAGGCTGAGTCATGGTTGCTACCAAGGTCTCCCGGGCGCTCAAGAAGATTGGGTAGGTGGCGTCCGAACCGTTCAGGGTCCAAGGCAGGCAGGACAGGCCGTTGGTGATGTCGTTGTTCAGGCCGGTTGTAGTTGATGCGTAGGAGCCGACGGTTAGGGGGGCGGTGCTTTCGGCCGTCGAGCAGTTGTCTGAGGGCATCAGGTCGAGGACAGAGAAGCCTGCCGCAAGGGTCACGCTGCCGGCACCGGTCGTGATCACCACGTCCCGGGCCCCAGTTGCTGCGCTGGTGGAGACCACGAGCCGGACTCCTGCTTCGTAGCTCTTGCTCGCGTGTGGAGTGATGGACTGCACCGTGATGCCCTCGCCAAAGTCGAGATTGGATGTGGCATTGAAGCTGCCAGTGAACCAGCGGACCTGTAGATCGACGGTCTGGCCGGCTTCGGCGTAGCTCGGTTCGATCACTACATCCCCGAGGAGTGCGAGCTCGGCTCGGCGCTCCTCACGAGCTCGGAAGAGGATGTCGCCTTGGGGATGAGGAATCGATGACTCCAAGGTCCGCGCCACGATGAGGTCCACCGTCGAGGCCCCGAAGGTGTCCCGAAGGACCGCACTCGGGATGGTGTGCGAGCCGGTGTCGGGGACGGTGGCGACGTAGCCGATGGAGTCTGAAGACAGCAGGCCTACGGTGACCTGGGCGCCGTCGGTTCCAGGGTTCCATCGGACGAGGAAGTCGTGGGCCGCAGCCGCCTCGATCGTCGAGCCCTCAGTGGGCTCTACAAGAGCCAATGATTCGGGCAGGGTGATGACCCCAGGCAGTGAACTCTCGACGAGGTCGGCGCCTTGGTCGTTGGCCCAGCCGAGGGAGGCCCCGGAACTCCACGAGGCGGCTCCGGGGACACGGGGGTCGTCGACCTGGTAGGCGGTCACGTCCTCGAAATCGAGCCGAGTGGAGAGGTAGTTGCCGACGCCGACCCGCTGGCCTCCGTCCCACCAGGTCTGTTCCGAGGGCACCCAGGGGTAGTAGTTGTAGAGGTCGCCGGTCCAGCTCTCGCCCTCTGCTGGGATGGGGTAGCCGCCGAGGTCGGAGCGCCAGTAGGCAGCCTCTGAGCCGTAGCTAAAGGTACTCAGGTAGGCGGCGGGGCTCAGGGTGTCCGTCTCGATCGCGACGAAGGTTCCGAAGGCGCCGGAGAAGTCGACGTAGGACGAACCCGCGTCCTGGACCACATTGGTCAGGTTGAAGACGCCCACCACATCGGCGAGGGGATCGGGGGCGGGGCTGGTGTCGTCGTCGTCGCCCGCGCTGACAGAGGAGTCGTCGTCGTCGTCGCCTGGTCCTCGGTCGGTGTTGCCGAAGGGGTCTTCGCAGCCAGCGCCGAGCAGGGCGGCCCCCACGAGGATGAGCAGAACGCGAGTCGAAGGGGTCTGGGGTTCCAGGACCTTGCACGCTGCCATCGGCTAGTCTTCCCCTTCCTCCCCGGACCTCACCGGCTCTCCGCAGTGTGGCCCGAATCACACCCTAGGACAAAGGTACTTGCTGT
>CAZQTQ010000213.1:0-5658 GCA_964596025.1 uncultured Rickettsiales bacterium | reverse complement strand
GCTGCCTTCCTTCTCGCCGTTCTCGTCGCGGCCTGCCTACTCCCCACCCTCTCGGGTTGCATGGGCCACGAGCAGAAAATGATCGCCAAAGTGGAGCATTGGATGGAGAGGGCGCGTTATGACGACGCGCTGAGCTATCTCGACGGCTACCTGTCCAAGCACGACAAGAGCTTGGTGGCTTGGCGTTACCGAGTGCTGATTCGTCTCGACCAGGAGAAGCGGGCAGTGGCAGCTTCGGAGTACAGCGCCCTTGCCACGGCGCTGGGGCGCCAGGAGCCCTCGGTGCTTGCGGAGGTGGTGCTGGGGGCGGGGGGCCGGTGGCTCCTCAGTGACTACAAGAGCCTAGCCCGCTGCGCCCCGGTGGGGCTTGCCGACGCGGCTTTCTTCGCCGACTTGCTGGAGGCGAAGCACTTGGGCGAGGGTTCCCTGACCAAAGTGGCGGTCTCGTCGGAGGAACTCGTTGCGGTTGTCGATGCCCTGCCGGGCTCCCTGGCGGCCGGCAGCACCTGGCCTCTGGTACAGCGTGCCCTCGCTCACGAGCAGGCCGAGATCCGGGCGCGGGGTTTGGCGGCGGTGGGACGCCACCTCCACGCCGGCGGACTCAGCGATTCCGATACCGGGGCTGCCCTGGAAGCTCTGCGAAGCGGTGCGGCTTCTGGAGAGGCCCTTCTTCGGGAGGAGGCGCTCGTCGCCGCCCTCTCGCTGCCGGAAGGGCCGGGACGGGCCGACTTTGTTGGCGAGATCGTGAGCCGGTTGGCGGCCGTGGGCGACGCGCCACGTGCGGTCTCCCTCTTCCTGCTGGGGCCTTCCGCTTCAGGTCCTGCAGTGTGGACCGAAGAGCAGCTGCAGTCCTGGAACAAGACGAAGCTGGGTCCCCTGGTCGCGCTTACCCGAGGCGAGGTGGTGCTTCGTGGAGGCAGCAGGAAGGCCAAGCGTTCCCTGCAAAAGGCTCTCCGGGGAGGGGGCGCTGGCGTCCGCTTGGCCGGCGCGGTCGGGGCTGCGGCTGGATCGTCCTTCGCCTCGGTGTGGTCGCAACTCTCGACGGACGAGCGGAGGGCCTGGGGAGGTGCCTTTGTTCGCGGTCGTCAGCGCGACCAAGGGCTTTGGCTCGATGGGGTCTTGGGGGACTCCGATGCGCTGGTGGTGCAAGGAGCGCTCTCGGCCCTCGCGGTGACCGGTCTCGATGCCACGCCGGAGGAGGCCGCGGCTTTGGGTCGAGCCCTGAGCTCCGACGATGCCTCAACCCGGGCCCTGGCAGCGTCGACTGCCGTCCGACGTGGTGCGCTCGAGGTGGCGGATGCGGTGGCAGCCTTGCTAGCCAGTGGCGACGATCGCGCGGCCGATGGGGTGCTTCGCGCCCTCGTTGCCACCGGGGCCGGGGGCTGGGCTGCGGCGGTTCAAGCGGCGCTGCGGTCCCCACTGCCGATGGTTCGGGAGCTGGCCGTGGATGCAGCGGCCTCGTCGTGTGACCCCGCGCAGCGCGAGGCCATGGCCGCGCTGCTCTCCGACGACGACCCGCACGTTGCCGTTCGTGCGGCAAGCGCCCTGTACCTGCTCATCGGCACCGAACCGTAGAAGCGGGGACGGCGCCTAGGGCCCGCCAAGCACCTGAAGGCGGACCCCCAACTGTCCCCGGATCGCGGCGCGGACGGCCTCCAAGTCTTCTGGACGTTTGACGGGCAAGAAGCGCCCGCGCGGCACATTCACAAATGCTGTGTCGAGGAACCAGGAGGCCTGTCCCACAAGCCGCTCGAACTGCACCACGGGGTCGCCGTTCGATGTCTTTCGGGCGGTGTACCAGCGCAGGGGGAGATCCCGGTCCAGTGCGTCGACCCGGAACCACAAGGTGTTGGTGTTGAAGACAGAGATTCGGGACTGATCAAAGGACGGGGGGAAAGCAAAGCCCTCGACGATGCAGAGTCGGCCGCCCACCCGAGCGGGGCAGCCGCCCACATCGCCTTTCCCCTTGGTCACGACCTCCACCAGCATCTCGGAACCGGAGGCTGCGAAGTGGCCTAGGAGTGCGGGGTCGATGGTGGCGCCGAGGTTGTCGACGTTGGCCGCGATCAGGTACTCGATGCCTCGCTCCTGGGCCCAGCGAAGGCTCCCGCTTGTCCGCAGGCAGCTCAACAGGTCGCCGTGCCCCGGGCCGTAGATCGAGACTGCACCTTCGGCGTCTCGGTACAGGCTGCCGTCGGGGCGGAGGCGTGGGGCTCCCGTCTGGAGGAAGGTCCGAAGACGGTCGGGAGACAGCCCGAGCTGCCCCGTGGCATCGAGGTGCTCCTGGGTGGCTGGGTCGGTGGCGTTGGAGTTCATCAGCATCAAAGCAGGACCGGGCCCGCTTGCTCCGGCTGCTGTCGCCAGTCGCTGGCCGTGAAGGGCAAGGAAGGAGCGCCCCGGCAGCACGTTTACGACTCCTTTGACGATGCCGCCAAAGCGGGTCGCCATGCCGCCGTTGAGCAGGAGGAGGGCGACCCTGCCGTCGTGGATCAGCTGGGCGCCGGCATCGCGTAGGGCGTCGCCTTGCAGGCTGCCGGGGGGAGCTACCTTCACGATGTCGCCGGGCCCCGGTGCTTCGACTATTCCGTCCACACCGTTCGGCGGCAGGGTCCCGTGCTGCAGACCTGCGGCGAGGGCCGAGAACTGGGCGGCATCGAAGCCCAGGGACTGCAGGTAGGTGCGCTCCTCAGGGAGGAGCGCATCCAGGGGATTGCCTGGGTCCACGGTGCTAGGTCACCTGCCGACTAGGTGCGGCGGGTGTTGGAAGCCTGGTCGAGGACGTAGGTGCTGAATGACGAGCCGCAGGCCGAGCAGCGGTTGTTGGCACCAAGCTCGATGGTGATGGCGGTGCCGCAGCCAGGGCAGACCCCGGACGCGAGCATTTGACTCAGAGCCAAGTCGAAGGCCTCCCAGCTCACGTCGCGCCGGTCCTGTTCGAGGTCCGGTAGCCGTTCGGCGGTAGCCAGGAACCGAAGGTGGCCGAGGATCTCTTGCACCCGGACGTCGCCGGGGTTGCTGTCCGCCATCCGGTCGAAGACGTTGGTGCCTTGCTCAAGGAGGCCGTCGTTGAGGAGGGAGATCCCGTAGTCGAACCAAGCCGTTGTCGATGCCGTGTTGTCGCGGCGCGGGATTTCGCGTCCCGTCTGAGGCACGTCGCCGTCGCGGCGCCGATCGGCCTGGCTCCCTCGGTAGTGGACCCCCTGCTCCCGCAAATAGGTGAGGATGCGGGCGGCGCGGGAGTTCTCCGTTATGACTCCCGCCTCGGAGAGGTCGGTCGTCCATTTGTCCAGGTCCGCTTCCGTCAGTGTCCGGCCAAAGCGGGCCTGGAATCGGGAGATGACCTCCAAGCCCCCCGTCAAGCCGTCCATCTGGAGGAGGAGGAAGTAGCCCTCCTCGCCCAGGCGAAAGAGCTCCTGCCCCCGGCGATCCGAGACGGAGTATTCATCGCCTCCTGAAGACGACGAAGGGGGAATACGCTGAATCTGCAGGGTGTCGCGCACGCGCGGAACGGCAGGCATCGATACTCCAAGATCTGTGGACCGGCTAGCACCGGTTCGTCGCGGCCAAGGCGTATTCTAATGCTCTGCTCGGCGGAGGGAAGGGAGCAGCACCGATGAAGCCGCAACCAGCCCTCTCAGCACTCCTTCCGCCGCTTCTTGCGGTCGTCCTTTACCTTCCTGCTCTGACCGCACCCTTTCTTGTCGACGAGCGGATCCTTTTCTTCGAAGCCCGCAAGTGGTTGGCCCTCGATCCGCTGGCTCCCTTCCAAATCCACCAGGGTGGCAGCGGCACTTGGCGCCCCCTGCTCATGTACCTCTATTGGCTCGACGCCGGCAGTCCGACCTGGGTCTCCCACCTACTTCAGCTTCTCGGCCACGGGGCCTTGGTTTGGGGGGCCCACCGCTGGCTTCTTCTGCGTCTCCAACCGTCTACTGCGGCGCTCGCAGCCCTCTTCTTTGCCGCGCACTCGGCTCACGTCGCCACGGCCGGTTGGGTCGGGGGGCGGGCTGATTTGGCGGCGACCGGCTTCGTGGTGGTTTCGCTCCTGGCGTGGCACCGCGGGCGCACCCTTCTATGCGCGGTTGCCGCAGTCTTGGCCGTTCTCTGCAAGGAGACGGCCCTGATCACCCCGGTCTTCTTCGCCCTTCTATGGGGTTTTGAGGATCTCGGCGACTCGGTGGATCTGCGGGATGGGGCAGGCCGCGCTCGACTCCGCAGCCTGGTGTTGACGACCCTCTGTGTTGCCTTCGCTGGTTTCCTCTCGGTCGCTCACTCCGAGGTCGCGTCGAGCTACTGGCCGAGCCCCAAAGCTTGGGCTACGGCCTTCCCTCAGCTTCCACTCTGGGGCCTCGAGCTCTGGCTGCCGTGGTTCCGACCCCTGGGAGTGGGCGAATTCTCCCTCGGCGCAAGCGACACCTTGGGCGCAATTGCGGCCCTTTCGGTTGCCTGTGCCGCCTTCTTACGTCCTGGCTCCCGCGAGCAGAGGAGAGCCATTCGATGCGCTGTGGCCTTGGTTGCGGCCTCCCTCCTCCCCGTCCTTCACGTCCTGCCCAACGACGGCGGCCAGTGGTATTTGCTTCTGCCCTCCTTGTTTGTCGCCTTGGCCTGGGGCCTCTACGTGGATGGGGGGGGACGACGCCGGGGGATCTTGGTACTTGTGGTAGCCGTATGCGCGCTGGTGACCTTCCAGGAATCGCTGCGGTGGCGGAGCGCTGCGGTGGAAGTCGAGCGCATCATTGACGAGGCGCGGCAGGTGGAGCAGGAACACGGGCTCGAGGCCGTCTCGATCCCGCCCCGCCAAGATCCCCGAAACTGGCCGCATCTGGGTCCGTCTTTTTGCTGCGGATTGCCCTACCAGTTGCTCGAGGAGGCCCCATGAAGGCCCATCACCCAGCAGGCGGCCCCTTCCGCCTCGCCAACCGTTTGTTCGCGGGGTTGTTTCTGCTCTGTGTTGCCCTCCAATGGAACGATCCCGACCCCCTGCAGTGGATGGCTATCTATGCTGCTGCGGCAGCGGCTTGCCTGGGCCACAGTCACCCGAAGTGGGCGTGGTTTGAGCTCCTCGTTCTGCTGCTTGCCCTGAGCTGGGCGGCTGTCTTGTTTCCTGAGACCGAGGGGGTGAGGCTCGGTGAACTCCCGCGAACGATGGAGACCCGGGGCGGAGCGGTGGAGCTGGGCCGTGAGGTCGGCGGACTGAGTTGGATTGTGCTGTGGATGGGTGTTCTCCTCCTGAACGGACGCAAGGGTTCGGATGAGGGGCTGATGTCGCGTCCAGGCGTCGAGGAGCCAGCCCCTGGGCCATCGCCTCCCCGCTTGACGCGGTGGTTGGATTCCGGCCATAGAGAGGGGGCGTGCGCTGGGGCTGTTGCCCTGTGTACAGGTGCTTGTCTCATGAAGCGAAGCCTCCTCGTCCTGGTTCTGCTCTCCCTAGCCGGCTGCTCCGAAGGCGCCTGGCAGCCGGTGATCACGCCCAGTCCCGGGATGGAGAGCGGAATCGATGCCGCAGCCTTCTCGGACGGCTGCTCGGTGGCCTGGGAGTCCTTGCTCCTGGGCATCGCGGGCGGTGCGCTCCTGGGTCCCGAGGACGAAAATCTGGCGGATCTTCCTGGGGATCAGGCCTTCGAGTTGTTGGGGACCGCAGGTACCGCCTTGGCCCAG
>CAZQTQ010000212.1:0-7434 GCA_964596025.1 uncultured Rickettsiales bacterium | reverse complement strand
CGTCGCTTGCGTCAGTCGAGCCCTCCTCTTGCTCCGCTCCCGTCTCATCGCTCGGTGCGCCTTCGACTCCGGTCAACTCGTGGTACCAGAGCGGGAGGTAGGCAGAGCCGTTGGAGGTCGCGACGGCTTGCTCGAAGGCAGCCTTCCCGTAGCGGACTCCCCGCCCAGCCGATGGGTTCCAGCCGTAGGGGTAGCCGCCCTTGAAACTCTGGGACCAGCGACCAGCCGGGTCGTTGGCGGTGTAGCCGAACCCGTCGTAGCCGGTGGCCACCAGGACGTGGCCGTAGGAGGTGAAGTAGCCGTGGACAATGGTCGGCTTGCCCGCTGCCAGCAATGCTTGCAGGCCGCTCAGGCTTCCTGAGGTGTTCGGCGTCAGCCGTGCCGTCAACTCCTCTTCAGCCGCGACCGTGTTGAAGACTTGGGCCAGACCACCGGGGCTCTGAGCCAGGTTCTTTCCAAAGCGGGCGGTGATCGTGTCCGGAGTTCCGTTCCAGCCATAGGCCTTCAAGAGCATGGCAACGGAGGTGTTCTGGCAGGAGGCTGATGGGTAGAGGCTGTTTTGGTACTGATAGAAGTAAGGAATTGAGGTTGGGGCTCGGGCCTCGCTGCGAGCCCCTTCTTCGTCCAGTTGCGGTGGGGGGATGTAGCCTTCGGGACCGGCCGCGAGGCCCTGGGCGCAGGCCTCCCCGCCGCCCTCGTTAAAGCAGTTCACCATGGCCCTCCACTGCTGTTCGGGAAAGAACGCGCCGAGATCGGCGTCTAGCCACGGGCCGTTCAGGGGAAGGTCGTAGCGCCAACTGAGATAGGCAATCAGTCGGGCGGCTCCCTCCAGCAGGGCCGGGGACCAGGCACCTGGACCTGCCGAGTCCACGGCCATCGCGATGACTAGGGTCTCGTCGCTGCCGCCAGCTGGGACCGTGCCTTCGTGGAGGAGTTGGGTTACCGCTCCGTCGCTCCGTCGGAGCAGGTAGCTAGCGGCCCCGCTCGCCTGCAGCTCTTCGGTCGAGTGAGCCCAGGAGCGGTTGGTGGCGACCAGTTCGATGCGGGTGATCGGGCCTTGGCGTGGCCCGATGCCGGGAGAGAGCAGGCCGTCCAGTGCGCCTGGATATTCGGGATCGTAGACCAGGTAGGAGGGTGCCTCGCTCGGGATGAGGCTCGTCAGGGAGCTGATGGCGTGGGGGGCGATGACGACAACATCGGGCTGCTCAAGATCGGCGGCGGTGGTGGTGGAGAGCACGGCTCCTCGCTGCAGGTGGCCGAAGACCTCAACGGCGTATCGGTCGGCAAGCCAGCGGTCGGGCAATGCAGAGAAGGCGACTACAGGCTCCCACCACGAGGAGAGGTCCTCGACGTCTTCCTCTGCCTCCCAGTGTTCAGAGGCCAGCGCTCGGAGGCGAGCCGCTGCGGCGGCGAGGTGCGCTTCGCGGTTGCTCTGGATGAGTTCCAGATTGAGCCCGCTGACCAGCGCCGCCTCTTGTCGACGCAGTTCGTCGGGGAGAACCCATGTGTGGGCGGGTACGAGCGCTGTTTCGGTGATGGCAAGAGAGCGCAGGAGATCGGGTGGAACACGCAACTCGTGCCCTACGGCTTCGAAGAGTTCGTTTGCGGGAAGCCCAGCGATCTCGCCCAACCACGAGGGGGCGACGGAGACAGTGGGAAGTTCCCCGTTGGTAGCCGAAGGGCTGTAGGGAGCGGAGAATTGGGTTGTGGGGGGCGACGGAGGAACTTCGTAGCAGGCGGTTGCCAGGCAGGTGGCCAAGAGGGAGAGCCAGGTGAATCGGACCATGTCCATTCCTTTCCGTAGATCGCTGGTTGGGCAAGATCCACGCTAGGAAGGGCGAGGTCACAGAGGGGTCACAACTGGCCTAGGGCCTCCTGATAGGCCTCCTGGAGGCCTCTTAGGCTCTTTGCCTCTCCGGACCAACCGGCACGCTCGGCTGCTGGGACAGCCCAGACGAGGGCTTGAGAGCACTCGTCAGCGGGACGCTTCCAGGAACCTGCCGAAGCCTGAACGCGCTTCAGGCAAAGCCGGAACTCGGCCTCCAGCTTGAGCGATGTGAAAACGGTGAGCAGGAGGATGTCGGAGATCTGCACCAGGGCTTCGCGCCCGTCTGCCTTGAAGGCTTGTCGGGAGAGCTCGAGGGGGAGCCTCGCCTCTGACCACCGAGCCCCTAGCATCAAGACGAAGGCGAGGTTGAGGCGCACGAGCGCAGCGAAGCCCTGGGCGGTGCGCTCGAACACGGGGAGGGCTTCGCGGTAGAAGTGCTCCGCAGCGCAGATGTCACCCTCCTTGCGAGACACCTCGCCCAAGAGGTTCAGCACGTTGCCGAGCTTCGAATCGTCGCCGATCTGCAGGGCCGCTTGTCGGGCGCGCTCTAGCCACTGGCGGGCTGGGGTCCCGCTGTTCTGGACCAGTTCGACCGAGGCAAGGTGAGTGCAGGCATCGGCCACTCCGCCCAGGTAGCCGGAGGACTCGGCAGCCTGCAGACCGCGAAGGCCGAAGGCACGCGCCTTATCGTGCTTCCGGGTCGCCTTGTAGATATCGCAGAGTCCGAGCCAGGCTTGGGTAAGCCCCCGCATGTCGCCGAGTCGACCTAGGATCGACGCCGCGTGGCCAAAAAGATCAGCGGCTGTGTCTTGATCGCCTGCCAAGTGCAGCGCCCAAGCGAGGCCTATCGCCGCTTTGGCGGTTACTTCGTCCAGGTTGTTGGCTGCTCCCAAATCGTAGGCTTGACGGAGAGCCAGCACGCCCTCTGGAAGCTCCCCACCGTCGCGCAGCAACTTGCCTCGTGCGGTCAGAGCCCCCACCAGCACCGCAAGGACGCCCGCCTCCTGCGCTTCGTCCGCTAGCTCTTGGAGGTCGTGGCGCAAGGCCTTGCGGCAGTGGCCAAGGACCCGATCGAACTCCAGCCGGCGGAGCCGCGCCGCGAGAACCGGCTCTGAGTGGGCGTCCTTGCCCTGCGCTCTGAGTGCATCGAGGAGGGGGCCAGTGAGATCTGTGGCCTCGGAGACGTCTCCTCGTCGGGCCAGAGCCTCGATGGCTTCCTTGAGTTCAGCGGAGGCCTCAGCCCACCGTTCGGCGGCGAGCAGGTGCCGACCCTTTTGTGCGCGGCTTCCCGCGTCGTCCAGGTCGGTCACGGCGTCAGCGCAGGCGGACTGGATCCGCGGCAGTGACTCTTGTTCCAGCGCGCTCCGAAGGAGGCTCTCCCTCGCCATCCCGTGCACAAAACGCCATCCGCCTCCTGCGACGGGGGTCACGAGACCACGTTGGGATAGGCGCTCGCCGATCTCCGCCAAGCGGGACGGGGCCAAGTTGCTGGCGCGCTCCCACTGTTCGACATCCACCTCGATCCCGAGGGCAGCTGCGGTGGCCACGGCGTCAACGACATCGGGGGTTGCGCCGGAGAAGGCATCTTCAAAGCGGCCTCGCCAGAGGTCGTGGATGTCGTCGGGCACCTGAAGCGAGGCACCCTTGGACGGAACGAAGCCCTGCGCGCTGGGCTGGAGGACGCCGCGCCGAACCCAGTCCCCCACCAGTTGGAGGGCAAAGAGCGGATTGCCGGCCGTTCGTTCATCCACTTGTTGGGCGAGTCCACTGTCGAGACCGAGCAGTTCTCCAACGAGCTCCGAGCGCTCGACGTCATCCAGGGGCTTGAGGTCGAGAGCTTGGCTTCCCGTCGCTGCTCGGAGGCGGTCGAGTTCCTCTTCCGTTCGTTTGCTGGTCGCCACCGTTCCGGACCGAACTGTCGCCAGTACAAGGACTTGCCGCCGCTCGCGTTGCCGTCGGTGAACCAGGTAGTTGGCGAATCCCCGGGTATCGGAACCCCACTGAAGGTCGTCGAGCCACAACACGACTGGGCGCTCCGCCGAAGCGATGAGCAGCAACTCCGACAGCGCGTGCCAGCGCTGCTCTGGATGGCTCAGGTCGACCCGAACCCCGTCGGAATCTTCCCGGGAGTTTCCCGGTTCGATCAACTCGGCCAGAGTTGCCTCCAAGTAGGGTTCGTGGGCCGCCCGGCGCTTGAGCCAACGCCGAATGGTCTTCCTCAGGGTGCTGCCCTTGAGTCCCTGGAGTCTCAGCCAGCGGCGAAGCATCGGCGCGAGCCCGTCAGCCGGCCCAGAGGGGGAGCCGTGGACGACTCGAAGGACGGAGGCGGCGCCCAATTCCTCGGCTCGTTGGGCCACCCACTCCACGAGGCGACTCTTGCCAACCCCCGCGGGTCCCGAGACGACGACGGTTCGGATGGTTCCTTCCCTGACGACGTCGTGGAGTGCTCCCCAAATGCGGTGGCGCTCGGCCAATCGACCCACCAGCGGGACCGCCCGACTGGCGTAGAGCCCGAGGCCGGCGCTGAGCAATCGAGGAGGCGGAGGCGAGTCGGCGCGACGCCAATCTTCGGGTAGCGGCGGAGGGCCCGCAGAGCCGAGCGGTCCTGGCCCGACACCGCTGGTTGTGTCGGGCCACTTGCAGTCCCCGGTGGGGTTCTGGGACGCGGCCGTGCGGGCCATAGCCGTGACGTCGACTCGAGTTGCCGCCGCAGAAGTCGTACTCGCCTCCGTTGCAGCGTTCTCTGGTTCCGACAAGAAGGGGTGAGTCTGAGGGTCACGCTTTGCTGCGGCCCCGGCGGGTACCCACTCCCGCGAGAGCTCTTCCTCGGGTTCTACTGCAGCCAACTCGCGGAGGGCCCAGGCGGCGTCAGCAGCGCACTGGAAGCGATCCTCGGGCATCTTGGACAGGACATGGTGGAGCCAGTCGACGAAGGCTGCGGGCATCGGATCCAGAGGCTCGAAGGGGGGAAGCACTCCGCCGACATGGGCAGCGACGAGATCGGCCAGCGGCCGGCAGGATCCGTAGGGAGGTTCGCCGGTCGCCATGGTCCAGGCGAGACAGCCTATGGCGTAGAGATCGGTCCATGGGCCGATGTGACGCGATTCCGCTAACAGTTGTTCAGGAGCGCAGTAGGCGGGACTGCCTGCAAAGGCCTCCTCTTGTGGCACCTCCAGCTGCTGCGGGTCGTTGACATGGGCAATGCCGAAGTCAGTCAGCTTGAGGCCAGGCCGGTCATCCAGGGCGGTGCCAATCAAGACGTTCCCCGGCTTGATGTCCCGATGGATGACGCCGCGGGCGTGGGCGTGGGCCAGTGCGTCCAGCAGAGTCAAGAGGGTGCGCCGTAGGCGGGGCCAGTCCAGGAAGCCGCGGTAATCAAAGAGCGTGCCTCCTGAGCACAACTCCATGA
The DNA here is from genome assembly GCA_964596025.1 of uncultured Rickettsiales bacterium. Lineage (GTDB taxonomy): Bacteria > Myxococcota_A > UBA796 > UBA9615 > UBA9615 > CAZQTQ01. The sequence continues at coordinate 2,197 of CAZQTQ010000212.1, read as the reverse complement.
CCATCCAGGGGGCTCCATCGATCAGGAGTCCACCAGAGCTTCGCGCTTCGCTGGCCGAGACGGCTCCGAGGTCGAGGACGTGCACGATTGCGGGGTGGTGGAGGGAGGCGACCGCCCGTACCTCCCGAGCGAAGACCTCCTGCACTCCTCCCCCCCAAGCCAACGAGCGGTGAAGTAGCTTCAGGGCGATGGCCGTGCCGTCCGGCCGGTAGCGTCCGCGCCAAACAGTGCCCATCCCCCCTTTGCCGAGCATGTCTTCGAGATCAAAGGGACCGACGGTGATCTGGGGCCGTCTGTTCAGCGATCGGTGTGGCATCAGGTTCCCACCCAGGTGGCTGGGCCGTCGGCCATCGAGACCTCGCTCTCGGCGTGGGCTTCGTTTGCGAGCGTTTCCGCCCGTTCGCCGTTGCCCGCGTCGGCCTCCCAGCCTGACCAGGCCAGCAAGAGCTCGTGGGCGTCGCGTCGCCAGCCTCCAGCTCGGAGCTGGTCGAGGGCCGCCGTCATCCGATGACGTGCGGTGTCGAGTTCGTCGTCAGCGAAGCAAAGCTCCCCGCGCCACCCGCCAAAGACTCCGGACATGCGGGCGACTCCCAAGGTGCTGCAGAGTTCCAGGGCAGCATCCAGCTGTGCTGTCGCGTTTCGGTGTCGTCCCCGCACCAAGAAGAGCCTGCCGAGGTTGCCGCGGGCCATCGCCTCAAGGCGTCTGTCCCCCAATTCCAAGCCGACTTGAAGAGCCCTCTCTAGGGACCCGCGCGCTCCGATGGCGTCGCCCCAGAGAAGTTGGGCGGCGCCGAGGTTGCCAGCAGTTCGCCCCTCGCCTCCGAGGTCTCCTAGCTCCCGCGCGACGGCTAGCGCGGACTCGAAGGCGCGTTGTGAGTTCTCGCGCTGTTCGTGCATCGCTTCGAGCAGGGCTATCTGTTGGAGAATGGAGGCCTCCTGACTCCGGGCCCCAAGCTCTTGGGCGCCGCTGAGAGCTGCTCTAAGGAGGGAGAGCGCCCGTACCGGGCGTCCTCGATCGAGGGCGTGTCGTCCGAGGTGGTCCAGGACATGGACCTCAACCCGCAGGTCGCCGGCAGCACGGGCCCACTCCAAGGAGCGCTCCAGGAGCTCGACCCCTCGGTCTCCGGCTCCCGAGGCCCGAAGGAGAGCGCCTAGCAAGGCGGATGCGGCGGCCAACCACCTGGTGTCCTTCTGTTCTTCGGCTTGCGCCAGGGCCTTTCCTGCAGTCTTGACCCCGTGCGCTACGTCGGTGCGGAGTTGGTGGCTGGCTCGAAGGCATAGGACCTGGATGGTTAGGTCAGCATCGAGGAGGTTCTCCATGCAGGACTCGAGTCGACCCAGGAACTCGTCGGCGGTTTCCAGGCGGGTGGCTTCGATCAGTGCTTGGCACCGAATGACGAGAAGTCGGATTCGATCCTCGGCTGCGAGCGTTCCGGCTAGAACTCGGTCGATGTGGTCCTCGTAGGCCAGAAGTGGGCCGTGTAGACGGGTCAGCGCCAGGAGGGCTCGAAGGGCTCCTGCTGCGGTGTTTCCGTGTCCGGCATCGAGGGAACGTTCGACACTGGCTTCGAGATCCGCGCGGGACGCCTCTAGGTCGGCGAGCCGGGAACGCGCCCCCCTTTGGTCGAGGCGACGGATGTTCTCCTCACTCCCGAAGGAGGCAAACCAGCGCGCGTGACGGACAGCAGCATCGGGTTGGGGGCTGAGCTCCAGCGCAAATTGCCGGACCGCCTCGTAGAGGGTGATTCGCACCGGAGCCCCCTGGCTTGATGACCTGGGTCCCAGCCGTCGAGCCAAGTATCGGTCGCAGAGGCGCCGCAGGGTTGGGAGTACGGGGGCTCCCGAAGGCAGCTTGACCACCGCCTCGGCCCCGGTCAGACAGGTCGCGCCAGCGAAGACGGCCAGTTGGGCTACAGCGGCTTGTTCGTCCGGACTCAGCAGTTCCCACGATGAGGAGATCGCCGCGCGGAGCCCGCCCTTCTCCGAGCCAAGGAGGTGCATTTGGGCATCCAAGCGTGTGGCGAGGACATCGGGTGGGAGAAAGGTTGCCCAACTGGCCGCCAACTCAATGGCCAGTGGTAGGCCATCGAGGCGATCCAGGATCGGGGCTAGCTGCTCGGTTTCATCGTAGGTGGGGAGGGCCGCTTCGCCGGCGCGAAGGAGGAAGAGTTCAACGGATGGAGCGTTTGCTAGGGGC
>CAZQTQ010000211.1:0-7457 GCA_964596025.1 uncultured Rickettsiales bacterium | reverse complement strand
CGGGCACCACGGTAGAGCTGGTCTCGGACGTCGGCAGCTACGGTGACAACATGGTGGGAACCCTGTTCAGCGACGATGCGCCCGAGGCGATTGCCGACCACGACATAGCTACAGATGCTCCCTTTACCGGCCTGTATCAACCCGAAGGCAGCCTGTCCGACTTCATCGGAGAGGACCCCGAGGGGACCTGGACCCTTGAGGTCTTTGACGACGCCACCGGCGATATTGGTGAGCTGATTGGCTGGAACCTCTACATCCTCACGGGTAACGACGACCCCTACGCCGAGGCAACAGGAGGAGACTTCGACGCGGACAGCGACGGCTACGTCAACACCGGCGGCGACTGCAACGACGACCCGTCCCCCATCTACGTAGCCGCACCTGGCGACGACGACGACTCTGCAGGTGACGACGACGACTCCGGTGACGACGATGACTCCGGCGACGACGATGACTCCGGCGACGACGACGACTCCGGCGACGACGACTCTGTCGGTGATGACGACGATGACTCCGTCGGTGATGACGATGACTCTGTCGGTGGCTTCGAGGACTGTGAGGACTGTGTCGACAATGATCTGAACGGTCTCCTCGACTGCGCGGATCCCCTGTGCGCGACCTACGAGCTGTGCGTGGGCGGCGAGATCTGCGACGACGGCATCGACAACGACCTGGACGGCTACACCGACAACGCCGACGCCGAGTGCCACACCTACCTGACGTGCTCCGAGGGGGAGTGTGCGGACGGCCTCGACAACAACGGCGGAGGGGGCACTGACTGCGAGGACCCGAGCTGCTGCCGCGAGGCGGTCTGCTCTCTCGACCCCGCCTGCGAAGACGTCGGTGACGATGACGATGACTCCGTTGGCGACGACGACGACTCTGGTGACGACGACTCCGGCGACGACGACGACTCCGCTGGCTCCTGGGTCGACTCCGGATTCACCGGGGCCGACGTGTATCCCGGTGCCGTGGAGGTCTGTGGGGACACCATCGACCAAGACTGCGATGGGGCCGACGACGAGGCCGACACAGACGGCGACACCTTCACAACGATCGACTGTTCAGGAACGGACTGCGACGACGCTGATGCCGCCGTAAACCCGGACCAAGACGAGATCTGCGGTGATGAAACCGACAACGACTGCGATGCTGCGACCCTGGACATCGTCGATAATGACGGAGACGGCTCGGACTGCACCGTTGATTGCGACGACGACCAGGCTCTGTCCTTCCCAGGCTTCTTCGAGGTCTGCGCGGATGGCATCGACAACGACTGCGACACCACGACGCTGGATACCGGCGACAACGACGGCGACTCGGTCACTTGCGAGACGGACTGCGACGACAGCAACCCGGCCGCCTATCCCGGCGCCACTGAGCTGCTGTGCACCTGGGTTGAAGAAGACTGTGACCCGATCGCAAACCCGGATATAGACGACGGCGACGGCGACACCTTCGACTGCGACGTGGACTGCAACGACCTCGATCCGGCGGTCAACCCGGGCGCGACCGACCAGCCGTGTGACGGAATCGACAACGATTGCGACGGAGTCAGCGAGGGCTACGACAGCGACGGCGACGGCGCGTCCTGCGACGTGGACTGCGACGACGGGGACCCCGATGTTTCGCCCTACTTCGACGAGGTCTGCAACGACGGCATCGACAACGACTGCGATCCCAGCACCCTCGACGTGGGGGACACGGACGGCGACGGCGTCGACTGCATCAGCGACTGCGATGAAGACGATGCCTACACCTATCCGGGTGCTCCCGAGATCTGCGGCGACACCATCGACCAAGACTGCGACGGAACGGCAGATGAGCTCGCTTCAGACCTCTACACCCTGACCGATGACGACTCTCTGACCATCGGGCTCTGCTCCTTCTCCTTCTCCTTCTGCGGAGACGACTGGAGTGAGATCACGGTTCAGGACAACGGCCGGATCACCTTCGGCTTCGACGACCAGACCTCGACCGAGTCGGTGACGGCTCTGCTCGAGCAGGCGCCGCAGATAGCGGTCCTCTGGACTGACCTCGACCCCTCGGCCAACGGCTCGGTCGGCGTCATCGAGAACGACGGGGTCAGCGTGGCGATTTCCTTCACCGCCATCCCCGAGTTCGGAGTCAACGGCACGGCCAACACCTTCACCGTGACCCTGAACGCCGACGGCACGATGTCCACGACCTACGGCAGCCTCTCGGCGACCGACGGCCTCGTGGGCTTCGCCTGCGGCGGGACCGACACAACCGAAGCGGTCGACCTGAGCGACTACGAGCTGCTTGCCAACCAGACCGCCATTGGTCAGGGGACGGAAGACGCCATCTACGAGCAGTTCAGCAACCTGGGCTCGCCCAACGACCTCGAGAACCTGACCGTCGATATGTGCCTGACAGCTGGTACCGATGGCGACGAGGACGGCTGGACCGACACCTGCGGCGACTGCGATGACGAAGACCCCACCGCCTACCCCGGAGCCGCAGAAGCCTGCGACTCCGTCGACAGCAACTGCGACGGCTCAGCCGACGATGTCGACGCGGACGGCGACGGCTTCATCGACGCAGACTGCAGCGGCGATGACTGCGACGACACCAACGCAGACGTGAACCCCGACGCCACCGAGATCTGCAACGGCATCGACGACGACTGCAGCGGCAGTGCCGAAGATGACTCGGCAGACACGGACGACGACGGCTACCGCATCTGCGATGGCGACTGCGACGACACCGTCGACACCGTCAACCCAGACGCCGAGGAGGTCTGCGACCTCGCTGACAACAACTGCGACGGAACCATCGACGAAGGCTTCAACTCCGATGCAGACGGTGACGGCTACGTCAGCACCGACTGCGGCGGCGACGACTGCCTAGACGACCGAGCATCGGCCTACCCCGGAGCAGACGAGGTTTGCGACCTCGCTGACAACGACTGCGACGGTGAGACCGACGAAGTCGACGCCGATGGTGACGGCTACGTCGACGCCAACTGCGGCGGCGACGACTGCAACGACGAGTCGGATGCGATCCACCCGGGTGCGGACGAGGTGCCTTACGACGGCATCGACAACGACTGCACCGAGGGCGACGTGGTCGACGCGGACGGCGACGGCTTCCTCTCCACATCTGTGGAGGGCGGCTCCGACTGCGACGACGACAACAGCGCTGTCTCGCCGGCCGTGCCGGAGATCTGCGACGACGGTGTCGACAACAACTGCAACGCGGCGATCGACAGTGATGACGTCACCTGCATTGCTTGCAGCTGCACGGTCAGTGTCGATTCGCCGGTAGGCTCTCGGGCACTGACCCTCCTCGGGCTGCTGCTCATCGGCGGCATCGTCCGACGACGTCGGGTCTAGCCGAATCGGCCGGCCCTGTGGCCGGAGCCAATTACGACGGCCTCTGGGAGGCCGCCTGGACTCAGGCGGCCTCCCAAGGCCCTGGCTTTCGCTCCCGCTACGAGATCCTTCTCCGCTTGATGTCTCGACACGGCGTCTCCGGCCGCCTCTTGGAGGTTGGCGCGGGAATCGGCGCCTTCCTCGAGAAGCTCCACCGGCGCTTTCCCTGGCTCGAGCTCAGCGCCCACGAGGGCTCAGAAGCAGCTCTAGAGCGCCTCCGACAGCTCGACTTCCTCGACACCGTCTACGGTGGCCCGCTGGAAGCCGACGGGACCCTGGGCCACGCCGGCTTTCACTCCATCGTCTGCTCCGAAGTACTCGAACACGTGGAAGACCACGAAGGCGCGTTGGACAACCTCATCGCCATCCTGCGACCCGGAGGGCGCCTCTACCTGACGGTGCCCCTTCATCAGAAGCTCTGGAACCAAGTCGACGACCGCGTAGGTCACTGCCGGCGCTACCAGCGCAACGAGCTGGCTGATCTGTGTCGAGGGCGGGGGCTGGAGGTGGAGGCCAACATCAGCGTGGGCTTCCCCTTCTACAACGCCTACTATCGGGTACTGGGGCGCCGCTCCCCCGAAGAAACGGCGCAGGCGGCCGCCAAGAGCCCAGCCCTTCGCTTGGCCTCTCGCGCCCTCGCGGCGGTCTTCGTGGGAGAGAGCTACCTGAACACCCCTTGGGGAGGCCGCGGAGCTGTCGTAGCCCGCAAGCCCATCGCACAGGGGGCGCGCGGGAACTAGGTCCCGTCCTCTTCCCTGGCCGGCGAGAGCCTTGGCAAGAGCACAAACAAGATCACGGCAATTCCCAGCCCAAGGCCATGAATGGCCCCCAAGACCGGCTCCTGCCCCAGTCCCCCGAGAATCGATGCCATGGCCAAGCTGTTGTGGCAGACGTGGGCAAGGACACAGGGACCCAGCGAGCCTGTTTGAAGCCGGATCCATCCAAAGAGTAGAGCCGTCGGTAAGAGGGCGAGGCTGTGCAGCGGATCGAAGTGGTACGCGGCAAAGGCCACCGAGGTAACGACAAAAACAAGCCCTGGCGAAGAGGTCCGGCCCAAGGCCTCCCACAGATAGCCCCGAAAAACGTACTCTTCGGACAACGGGGCCAAGACCACGACTGTGATCGAGAACGCCACGAGCTGGCCGGTCGATCCGTTGCGAATCGCGTCCTCGAGGAGGTTGAGGTGTTCTTCGGAGAACCAGCCGAGGTACTCGGTCAACAGAATCGAGAAACCACTGCCGACCAAGGCGCCAAAGGCCGCTAGCAACACTGCGGTCACGATTGCCGTGGGCCGAAGGGACCAGAGCGAGCGGCCCCAGGGTCGAGCCGCCGGCACCCGCAGACTCAAGAAGAAAGCAACACCGGCCATCGCCACGGCTTGCGCCACCATCGTCGCCACCAGGAAGCCAGGGGTCGCGGGATCAGCGGGATCAAACTCAGTCGCGGTCGAGGCCTCTCCGAGGATCCAATCGCCGACGCCCGCCACGACCCCGACCAGAGCGATGAGGAAAAGGCCGCTCCACAGTACAAAGACACCAAGGGCAGGAAAGCCAACCAAGGGTCTCAGGCCCGGTGCGGTGCTGGGGCCTGGGGCTTCGGGCTGATTCATCCCGCCATTATCCCCGCAACGACGGATCCCCAGAAGCCATACGCTATCGTTCCTTGGCGCCCATTCACCACCGCACTATGACCGACCCCCCCCGTCCCATCGCTCCAAGCCTCCCCGATCTAAGCAGCGACGAGATTGCGCGCTACTCTCGGCACATCCTCCTCCCTGAGATCGGCATGGAGGGCCAACGGAGGCTGAAGGGGTCGTCTGTGCTCTCCATCGGCGCTGGGGGCCTCGGCTCGCCCCTCGCCATCTACTTGGCGGCAGCCGGCGTCGGACGAATCGGCATCGTCGACTTCGATCTGGTGGACCCCAGCAACCTCCAACGCCAGATCCTTCACGACACCGAGTTCGTGGGACGGCCCAAGAGCGAGAGTGCGGCCAAGCGCCTCTCTGCCATCAACCCGATGGTTCAGATCGAGGAGCACGAGACACGGATCTGCGCCGAGAACGCCCTCGAGTTGGTCGGCGGCTACGACGTGGTGGCTGACGGGAGCGACAACTTCCCCACCCGCTACCTCGTCAACGACGCCTGCGTACTCGCCGGCAAGCCCTACATCTACGGCTCGATCTTCCGCTTCGAAGGCCAGGCCTCAGTCTTCAACCACGAAGGCGGTCCCTGCTACCGCTGCCTCTTCCCCCAGCCCCCTTCCGCTGCGCAGTTCCCGTCCTGCTCTGAAGCGGGGGTTCTGGGAATCCTTCCCGGCCTAATTGGCGTCATCCAGGCTACTGAGACCGTCAAGGTGCTGCTGGGTCTCGGCACCACCCTCTCCGGGCGGCTCCTCCTCTACGACGCCTTGAGTCTTCGCTTTCAGGAGATGGAGCTTCGGCGCGATCCGGGCTGCGCACTCTGCGGCGAGGAGCCAAGCATACGGACGCTGGTGGACCTGGCGGAGGCCTGTCCAGAGCGGGCCAAGGCGATACAAGAGGACATCCCCGCCCCGATATCTCTTGAAGCCGTTGCCGTTGCCCACCTCGATGTCCACGAGGCATCAGACCGCATTCAGAGGGGCTGGAGTCCCTTTGTCCTCGACGTGCGAACCGCTGAGGAGGCGGCAATTGCCTCGCTCGACCCCGACGTCCGAATCCCCCTGAACGATCTGGCCAGACGGCTCAATGAGCTGCCCCGGGATCGGGACATCCTGGTGCACTGCAAGGGCGGCCTGCGCTCAGCTACTGCCGCATCCCAACTCTCGGCCGCAGGCTTCGCTTCGGTCTACAACCTGGACGGTGGGATCCTGGCCTGGGCCGAGCACATCGATCCGCGCCTCCCGAAGTACTGATCGTGGACCTCTTCTTTGCCATCTTCGGCGTCGGAGCCCTCGTACTCGCTGCAATCTCCTTCACCGATCCGGAGGCTCGCGGCATCCTCAAGCGCTTTGACGGCATGGACCTCAAGGTCTACGCCACGCTGACCTTGGCAGCCACAGCGACAAGCCTGCTCGCCTTTGACACCGTCGCAGACCACGCCTTCCGCCCCCACGAGGAAGCCTACTTCCTGGCGCTTCAGGGCTCCGCCCCCCCCGACGGATTTCACCCGTTGGAGACTCAAACCCTCCTTCGACTGATCTACCAGGGCGTCGGCTCCCTCCTCGGCTCGTCCCCGTCCACCTTTGTTGCGACCGCGCTGCTCCTCGGGATTTGGAGTGTTCCCCTACTGGGCATGGCGGTCCAGTTGTCGACCCGTCGGGCCTGGCTCGGCTACGCCATCGCCACCCTCTTGGCCATCCATCCTGACGCCACCTACTGGAGGGGACACGCCCTACAGATTGCTCCGCCCTTCTCTGCCTTTGCCCTCTGCGCCCTGCTGGGGCTGGTCTACGCCAAAGGCCCGAACCTGCGCCTAGCGGCCGGCTGGATCGGCTGGGGGACCTTCACCCTCGCACTCCGGCCGGACCTGCTCGGTGCGGTGCTTGCTACCTCTGCCTTTCCCATCTTGCGCTTAGGGGCACAGACCTTCCTCAAAGAGGCAAAACACTGGGGGCCTCTCGTTGGGATTGGTGCCGTCGTCCTGGCCGTGCCCACACTTCAGAACGCCTCGGTCGCCCTCGACCGAGAGGACTACATTTGGGGGCTTCGCTTCGTCCTGCACCACCTGAGCGTCCCCCAAGTGTTCCAACCGATCAGCTTCGGTGGCTTCCTTCTTCTCTTCCTTGCTGGAGTGTGGCTCAGCACGGGCAAGTGGCCAAACGCCAGCCGGCAGCTGAGCTACGGCGCTCGGGCCTGGCTCATCATTGCGGCTGCCAGCCTCCTTCCCGACCTCCTGTTTGTTGAATTTGGCGCCCGCCACTTGCTGGTCACCTCCACCGCTGCCCTGGCCGTTGGAGGCTGTGGTTTTGCCGCCCTATGGGAAGCTGGACCCAAGCTGGATCTCAACGACCAGGCAGAGCGAAGACTCCGCCTGGCTCTGCTCATCCTGATTGCCCACGGCACCTTGGGCTGCCTCATCGCCC
>CAZQTQ010000210.1:7055-7473 GCA_964596025.1 uncultured Rickettsiales bacterium | reverse complement strand
CCCCGTCGGGGCGGAGCCGTTCAAGCACTGGATGTCGGACACGGACCCGGATGGCTGGGTCGTGCAGGGGCTGCACCGGGAGCTCCACGACCGGGTGGCGGCGCGCGGCGGGGTCGTGAAGCCGGTGTGGTGCCCCGAGACCTACAAGAAGGTCGTCGACGAGATGCTCGAGGAGGCCGGCGTGCGGGTGCTGTTCCACGCGCCCGTGCTGGACACCCGGATGGATTCGGAGCGGGTGACCGGGGTGCGGCTGGCGGCCCGCGAGGGTGTGTTGGAGGTGGACGCGGGCGTGACCGTCGACTGCACGGGCGACGGCGAGGTGTTTGCGCGGGCCGGGGCGGCGTTCGAGCTCGGGCGGCCTTCGGACGGGCTGCCGCAGCCGATGGCGCAGTCGGTGATCTTCGGCGGCGTGGCTTTG
>CAZQTQ010000210.1:5469-7045 GCA_964596025.1 uncultured Rickettsiales bacterium | reverse complement strand
TCTGCCTTACGCCGCGCTCATGCACGCAGGGCGCGGGATGGTGTCGTCCCGCGTGGCGGTGGCCGTGGCGGCCGGGGAGCTGCCGCCGGTGATGAGCGGCTTCTACTTCCCGCGGGTCGTGCGCGGCCGGGTGCTGCTCGACCAGGTCTGGACCCGCCTGGTGCACATCTGGGGCGACCCGACGCGCAGCCAGGTGCTGTCCGACGCCGAGGTCGAGGCGCGCAAGCAGCTCTGGCAGGTCCACGAGTGGCTCAAGGCCAACGTGCCCGGGTTCGAGCGGTCGTTCATCTCGCACACCTCCACCCAGGTCTGGCCCCGCGAGGGGCGGCGGCTGCGCGGCCTGGCGACCCTCGACGAGCACATGGTCCGGACCAACGCCCGCAGCGACCAGGGCGTGGCCAAGGGGGCGTGCTTCATCGAGGTGCGCGACCCCAAGCCGCAGAGCACCGGGGCGTCGCCCGGGTTGGGGGTTGCAGGGCGGGGGGGCCCTTCGGCTGCATGCCGCCGAGCGCCGCTCCGAGGAGGCCTGCAATCAGCGGAGGAAGCTGGGATAGGCCCGCAGTACTTCCCAGGAAGGCCAGGCCTTGGTCTAGCGCAGGAATCCAAAGCCCACAGCTGGCCAGTCCGCCCAACACCAGAAGCGAGGCTGCCCGCTGGGGCAAGCCCCAAGAAACAGACCGACGGAGGGCGAAGCCTCCCAGAATGCCCAAGGTGAGCGCGAGAACAGTGGCTCGGTGGGGTGGAAGCGACCAACTTGTTGCGAGCCCCGCACAGGCCAACAGGGCCCACCCAAAAGAGCCAGTGAGAAGGGCAACAGGGGTGGGGAGAGGTATCAAACGGACGGTTCTGAAGGACTATAGCCTTGGTCTGCTGAGTGGGCTTGGCCTTGACAAGCTAGATCGGGGTCAAGGAAACTTTGATACGGATAACGCTAGAGATCTTCGAGTTTTGTGGAGATCTGAGCGGGTGAATTGGGGCCTTCGCCAGGAGGGTACGGCGGGGGTTCGCTGTGTTGTGTTGGGCCAGCTGAGCGAAGGCGGATTGAGCGAGGCAGTATGGCGATTCTCGGCTTTGGACGTTCGAAACACGCCATAGGGCTTGATATCGGCTCGTCCTACATCAAGGTTTTGGAGCTCCTGGAGGAAAAGGGGGAGTGGAGCCTTGCGAACTTCGGCATGAAGAAGTTGCCGCCGGAGGCCATCGTTGACGGCGCCCTGATGAATCCGAACATCATCGTGGAGGCGATCCGTGAGCTCGTCACCAGCCACAAGATCAAGACCAAGGATGTCGTGACCTCGGTCTCGGGCCACTCCGTCATCATCAAGAAGATTCAGCTGCCGGTCATGACCCGCGATGAACTCGAAGAGAGCATCCAGTGGGAGGCCGAGCAGTACATCCCCTTCGACATCAACGACGTCAACATCGACGTGCAGATCCTGAGCCCGATGGGGGACGACACTGGCCAGATGGAGGTCCTCTTGGTTGCGGCCAAGAAGGACATGATCACCGACTACACCGCGATTATTCAGGAGGCCGGTCTCACCCCGGTGGTGGTGGACGTCGACTCCTTTGCCAT
>CAZQTQ010000210.1:0-5459 GCA_964596025.1 uncultured Rickettsiales bacterium | reverse complement strand
CTCAAGGGTGGGGTGACGGCCTTTACGCGCGACATCACCTTGGGTGGAAACCAGTACACCGAGGAAATTCAGAAGCAGCTCAACGTCAGCTACGAGGAGGCCGAGGCCCTGAAGATTGGCGGCGACCTCATGCAGGACTCGCAGGCGGTGGTGCCAGAGGAGGTCGAAGAGATCATCCGGATGGTGTCCGAGAACGTCTCTACCGAGATCCAGCGCTCCCTGGACTTCTATGCGGCGACCTCGACCGAGGACGAGATCTGGCGGCTCTTCCTATCGGGCGGTACGGCGCGCATTCCGGGTCTGACCCGCACGATTCAGGAGAAGACGGGCCTTCCGGTCGAGCTCATCAACGCCTTCAAGAAGGTGAGGATCGACGAGAAAGACTTCAACGTGGGCTTCCTCAATGAGGTGGCCCCCATGGCCTCGGTTGCCGTAGGCCTCGCCGTCCGGAGGTCGGACGACCGATGATTCGGATTAATCTACTTCCGATTCGCGCTGCGAAGCGCCGGGAGGCCCTTCAGAGGCATCTGGTGGTCTTCACCGTGGGATTTGTGGTGCTGCTCTCGGTAGGAATGGTCTCCTACCAAGGCCGCGCCTCGACTCTCGGAGACCTGAGGGTCGAGAACGGCCGCATCAAGTCGGAAATCGAAAACCTCAAGAAGATCATCGGCGAGGTGGACGAGTACAAGCGCCAGCAGGAGCTGCTGGAGAAGAAGCTCGAGGTCATTCGGAACCTGAAGGCCAACAAGACCGGCCCCGTCCACATGCTCGATGAACTGGCGATTCGCATCCCTGAGAAGCTGTGGCTGAGCGAACTCGACCAGGTGGAGCACAAGCTCACCATCGAGGGTGTGTCGATCAACAACGAGGTCATCGCCACCTTCATGAGTCGGCTGGAGGAGAGCGATTACTTCGCTGAGGTCTACCTCGTGGCGATCGAGGCCAATGAGCAGGAGGACATCAGCCTGAAGGAGTTCACCCTGACCTCGAAGCTCACGGTTCCGGGCACTGAGACCAGTGTCAAGGACTCGGAGCGCCCCGGCTGATGCTCGACTTCCTCGAAACACTGGAGCGCTGGACGCTCACCCAGCGGCTTCTTGCCGGGGTGGGGGCCTACGCCTTGCTCGGCGCCCTGCTTGTCTTCGGCCTTGTCATGCCGACAGGCGGGAAGATCGACGAACAACGGGTCCAGCAGGAGCGCCTGATTGAGGAGCGCGCCGAGAACCGGAACATCGCCGAGAATCGGGACCGCTGGGAAGAGAGTGTCCACCGGCTCAATGAAGAGCTGGCCAAGGCCATCAAGGAGCTCCCCAATGAGCGGGAGATTCCGGAACTGCTGCGGCGGATTTCCTCGATCGGTAAGAAGATCGGTCTGGAGTTCCTCCTCTTCCAGCCTCTGCCCGAGATCAAGCGCGACTTCTACGCTGACGTCCCGGTCAAACTGAAGGTCCAGGGTTCCTTCCACGAGGTGGCCACCTTCTTCGATCGCATCGGAAAGCTGAACCGGATTGTGAACATCCGAAACATCACGCTGTCCGACCCCGGCGAGCGGAGTGGGAAGATCATCCTGACGATCGAAGGCAGCGCCGTCACCTATCGTTTCCTGAGTGAGGAAGAGAAGGCCTCGACCGGCCGGAGGCGTCGCTAAGTGCAGCGCTTGATTCCACGGGGTCTCCTCCCATTGCTCTTTGTGGCCGGCCTGGGCGCAGTGCTGTTGCTGCCCGTGGGTTGCGGTGGCGAGGGCGGCGGAGCCGGCGGAAAGCAGGTCCGGCCCAGTGCCAAGCAGGCGCCCAAGACCGAGACCAAGCTTGACGCGGCTGCCCTGCCCAAGGAGCAGCGTTATTCCTACAACTCCATCGGAAAACGGGATCCCTTCCGCTCCTTCATCCAGAAGGAAGTCGTGGTGAAGGGCGACGGCAGTTCGCTTAGCCCCTTGCAGATTCACGAGATTGACGAATACCGGCTGCGCGGCATTGTTTGGAACATTGATGCGCCTCGGGCCTTGGTGGAAGACCCCGACGGGATTGGCCATGTCGTTGAACTTGGTACCCTGATAGGTAAGAACTGGGGGAAGGTCACTCAGATCAAACCGGAAGAAATCGTGATCACGGAGGAGTACCGGGACCCGATTGAAAACGAACTCATCGTCAATGAAATTACGATGCGTTTGCCGGATCCCGAGATGGAGCGGAAGAAGAAGAGTAAGTAGTCTTGTAGGCTGTTGCGGTTGCTGGGCCATGGGCTTGGCGGAGGAATTGAATGGGTCTGTGGACGAAGCCAAGAGCTTCTACATCGAGTGCGCTCGCGCTCGTGCTCGCCATTGGGGTGGGGACTCCTGGTGTGGCTCGGGGAGAAGACGACCTCGACGAAGCCTTGGGTGGTGGGGAGCAGGTGGTGGATGGCGCCGTTCTCAAGGGGTTGGCGCTGGCCGACACCGAGGATTCGGTGACACTGGAGATCGAGTCCACGGAGCGCCCAAACTGCGGTGATTTCACCATCGCGGACCCGCCCACTCTGGTCGTCTCCTGCGTCGGGATGACGATCGGCGACAACGAGCCTGTCCTATCGGTTGAGAATGGTGTGATCGAGGTCATCCATCTCTCCGAGAGCAGCGACATCGACGGAACGAACACCGAGGTTCGGCTGCTTCTTACTGCACTCTTCGAGTACGACCGCAACGTAAACGGCAACCTCTTGACCCTGACCCTGTATCGCAAGCCGCAGGAGGCGGCGGCTCCAGAGGTCGCCGATTCTGGGGGAGAGGGAGCGGACGCCGAGGAAGCTGTCAGCGATTACGACGCCATTGCCGCCGCCATGGGCGCGGCCGAGGAAGGCACGTCTACGGGCCCAGGCGTCAACCTGCGGCTCGAAAGTACCCGGACCGGCGAACTGAGTTCGGTGGCTGGCGACCACAACTACGCCGGCTCCGGCACCCAGATTCGCGGTGTCGACTTCCAGAACCAGCTGCATGACGGCATCAGTCGCCTGGTCATTACCGGCAACGATGGGATCGACTACGTCACGTCCTACCCCTCGAGCAGGCGGATGATCATATCGCTCCGCAACGCCGTCCTCGGGACGGGTCTAGAGCGCAAGATCGACACGAGCCAGTTCGCCTCGGCGGTCGATGGGGTGTCGGCCTTCCGGAGCCGAAAGGTGAAAGGCGAGGTGAAGGTCGTCGTTGACCTGCGCGAAGAGGTGGCTCCCACAATCTCCGAGCAGGGCGGAGTGCTGGTGATCGACTTTCCCATTCCTCCAGCCATTGCCGGAGCGGCTTATGTGCAGGATGCGGTGGTCGAGAGTTACGACGAGCCTGCAGAGGACGACGACGCACTGGCTGACGACCAACGCATCGAGAGCGCGATCGGTCGCGAGAAGCTGATCGGGCCCGGCGGGGAGGCCATCGACCCGGCCAAGGCGGCCACACGGCGTGTGAAGAGCGTATTCGGAGGTCACGGCGTCTTCCTCGGTGAGGTCGACCCTGCCCACCAGTGGCGGGGTTTCCCCATCAACCTGAACCTGGTCAATGCCAGCATCCACAATGTCTTCCGCCTGATTGCGGCGGTTAGCAAGCTCAACATTGTCACGTCGGACCAGGTCGAGGGTTTGGTCACGGTGCAGCTCCACGAGGTGCCCTGGGATCAGGCGCTTGCGGCGGTCCTGCAGGCGAAGGGTTTGGGGGCGGTTCAGTACGGAAGCATCATTCGGGTCGCTCCCATCGAGGTGATTCGTCGGGAGCGCGAGGATGCGGCAGCCGCCATGCAAGCCGAGGTCGATTCCCTGCCCCTCAGGGTCCTGACCCTGCCGCTGAACTACGCCAGTGCCAACGACGTGATGCAGCAGCTGGAGAACATGCTGAGCGGGCGTGGTTCGGTCACCTTCGACGAGCGCACGAACAGCCTGATTGTTCGGGACATCGACCGTCAGCTGAGTCAAATCCGTCAGCTGGTGCGCACGCTCGACACGCGGACGCCTCAGGTCCACATCGAGGCGCGGATTGTCGAGGCGAACAGCTTCTTCTCCCGTAGCCTCGGCATCCAGTGGGGCGGAAACCTGAACTTCAGCCCGTCGACTGGGGCTCCGACGGGACTCTTCTTCCCCAACAGCGTCGGTGTCTCCGGTGGCCAGACAGCATCCACGGTCAGTGGGGGCTCGACGAGCATTGGCGGCCGGCCCGCCAACTTCACCACCTCGCCGAACTATGTTGTCGACTTGCCGGCTTCGGCTACGGGTGGCAGCCTCGGCCTCAGCCTCGGCTCGATCACCAACCTGGTGAATCTCGACGCGCGGCTGACCGCCGGCGAGAACATCGGTAACGGCAAGGTCATTTCCGCTCCCTCCATCACTACGGTGACAAACCAGGCCGCGACCATCCGCGACGGTGCCCGCATCCCGTACGAGACGGCGTCTCTGCGTGGAACCAACGTGCAGTTCGTCGAGGCGGTCTTGCTGCTCCAGGTGACTCCTCAGATCACGGCCGACGGTACGATTTTCCTCGACATTGCGCTGACGAAGAACCGTCCGGAATTCGGCGCTACGGTTCGTGGCCTGCCGACGATCCAAATCAAGGAAGCCAATACGACCGTCATGGTGCACGACGGCGACACCACCGTCATCGGCGGCGTCTATTCCTACGAGGAGTCGGTGTCCAAGACCTTCCTGCCTGGTCTGGGACGGATCCCCGTCCTTGGCTGGCTCTTCAAGACCACGACCCGCCGGACGGACCGCCGGGAGCTCCTGGTCTTCATCACGCCGACCATCGTCCGCCAGGCGAGATAAGGCCGAAGAAGCGGCCCCGGTGTCCGAAGGCGGAGCCATCCCTTTCTCCTCGCCCCGCCCCATCGCCCTCTCCGGCTTCATGGGGGCCGGAAAGTCCACTGTAGGTCGACGGCTCGCCCGTAGCGTTGGGCGCATGTTCGTTGATTTGGATGCGGAGATCGAAGCGGCCTTTGCACGCTCAGTCGCGGAGGTCTTCCGCGAGGTGGGGGAGCCGGCCTTCCGTGAGATGGAGGCGCGTCTGATGCGTCAGGCCCTTTGTCGCCCCGATCGGGTGGTGGCCTTGGGTGGCGGGGCGGTGATCGACAGCGCCAATCGTGCCTACCTGAAGGAGCACGCGCACTGGGTGCATCTCGACCTCCCATTCGCCGAGCTCAAGCGACGGGTACAAGCCGAGGATATCGACCGGCCGCTGTGGACCGATCCCGCTGTCGCCCGGGCCCTCTGGGAGGAACGCGAGCCGCAGTACCAAGAGGCGCCCTACCGGATTGATGGAGACCAGCTCACCGGAGACGTCGCGGCGGCGCTGGCCGCAATGGGGCTGCACCTGGACCGCGGTGGACCAGGGCCTGTGACGGCTCCGGAGCGACTGCGGGTCGACAGTCCATCGGGGGCCTACGAGGTCGTGATCGGCTGCGGGATGATGGACGAACTCGGTGCGGCCGTGGGAGCCATCGGAAGCG
>CAZQTQ010000209.1:0-7487 GCA_964596025.1 uncultured Rickettsiales bacterium | reverse complement strand
GCTCTACTTCGCCGTCGAGATCTTCTACTAGCTCAGGGGGTCGGCTTGGGTCGGCGCCGGCTGGCTGGGCCTCGTTCTCGGGCGGCCGCGCTCCCCGTCACGGGCTGGGGCAGGCCTCATCGAGCAGGCAGTCGGAGTGATCGCGGCAGTCGATGAGCGCGTCGCCGTCGTTGTCGAGGCCATCGGAGCAGTCGTTCTCGCCGGTCGCTTCGGCCTCCTTGTCGGTGTTCGCAAACACCCACGGTGGCGTGACCTCCCCCTGGTCTGGGCTGCCGTGCACCACGCCCAGATCCAAAGACCCGTCGCTGGTGGCGTCGCCCCAAGCCAAAGCTGAGGTTGGCGTGGGCGTTGCGCTCTGCCAGGACGCAGAGCTGCTGAGGCTGGTGCCTTCGTTGAGGAAGACGAAGTCCCTCTGGTTCCAGCGGCCGGTGGCCAGATCCAGGTCGCCGTCGTGGTCGACGTCGCCCAGCGCCACGGCGGAGACGTCGTGCGGACCAGTCCACTGCCAGCTGGGACTCTGCTCTACCAGGCCGACGATGCTCAAGTGGAGGGCGCAGCCCCCGTCTTCCTTCGTCGCGCCGGTGGTGGAGAAGCCGATCATCAAGTCGGGGTCTCCGTCTCCGTCTACGTCGCCCCAGCCGATCGCTGTACTCTCCGTCGCCGAGAGCGGTTCCCAGGAGGCCGTGGTCTCCAGCCCGCTGCCTCCGTTGACGTAGAGCCGATCGCGGGCCGATTTTCCCGTCCCGCCCACGGCGACGGCGAGGTCGAAGTCGCCGTCCCCGTCCCAGTCCGCGAAGGCCAGGTCGCGGCTATCGAGGGCCTGGTCGGCGGTCCAGCCGGCGGTCCCGGCGAGGGTGCCGCCCTCTGCGTAGTGGATGCGATCGGCCTCGTCGCTGCAGGCGATGGCGAGATCGAGGGCCCCGTCGCCGTTGGCGTCCCCCCAGGCCAGTGCGGTCGCGTCGCAGGTGGAGACTGAGAGGTTCGGGGAGGTGTCAAACCCGTCGATGCCCCCGAAGTGAAGGCGCAGCTCCTGCCCGCCCACCTCGGCCAGGTCCAAGAAGCCGTCGTTGTTCACGTCCCCCAGGCTCAGGTCGGCGGTACCGGTCGATGCCTCGCTGGCCCAGTAGCTTTGGTACTCGATGGTCCCAAAGAGATTGAGGTGGACTCGTGTCCCGCTTCCACTGTGGCCTACGATGAGGTCGACGTCGCCGTCTCGGTCCACGTCACCCCAGTCCAGGGCCGAGCCAGGCTGGCTGTCTATGGCGACCCAGCTGGGCTCGGAGTTCAGGGGGACGCCTTCGCCTGTGGGTCCGGTGTCCACCACACCGTCGATGCCGTCGCAGTTTTGGTCGATGCCGTCTCCTTCGGGATCGTCGGCGCCGGGATGGATGGAAGCGTCGGTGTCGTCGCAGTCCAAGAGGTTTGTGTAGCCGTCCTGGTCGACGTCTTCGGGTTTCGCATCGACCTCCCCGTCTTCGCCGTCGCAGTTCTGGTCGATGCCATCGCCCTCTACGTCCGGAGCACCGGGGTAGATCGTGGGGTCGTCAGGGGCACAGTCCTGGGCGTTGCCCACGCCGTCCCCGTCGGTGTCCTCGGCGTCTCCGTCCATCCCGTCGCAGTCTTGGTCGATGCCGTCACCCAGCGGGTCTTCAGCGCCGGGATGGATCTCGGGGTCTTGGGGTTGGCAGTCTTCTCCGTCGGCGGTGCCGTCCTCATCGTAGTCCCAGAGCGAGCTGCCGGTGCCACAGCTCGCGCTGAGCAGAAGGGTGAGCAGAAGTCCCCACAAGAGGGGTCGCCGGTGGCCATTGGATGAGGTCAATCGCACGTTCCTCCGCAGCATACGCCAGGAACTGGGAATCCCCCGCCTCTCCGATGCCGCCAGCTGATTGCCGCCTGGCTCGTGTTGTGGAGTGGGTGGAGAGCGTCGAGAGCGTGGAGAGGGTGGCTGCTAGGATGCCTCGGCAAGGGAGGCAAGGTGTCGTCCGATCCCGAAGCCACGACCAAGAACTGGCTCGTCGAAACCCTCGACCTGATGGACTCTGCGGGGGAGATGCAGGGCAACTTTGTCTTGCAACCCTCGGCGGTCCTCGAACGGATGGGCTTCGAGGATCTCCCCGAGGTGACCCGGGTCTTGGATCAGTTCAAGGAGGAGGCGCCAGAAGTGGCAGCACGCCAGCTTGCGCGCCTTCAGAGGGTGCAAGTTGCCTCAAAGCCGAGCGGTTCCACAGACGAGGGGCCGCCGGCAATCTTGGGCCGCTTCGAGCTGCTCGACGAGCTGGGCCGCGGGGGAATGGGTCGCGTCATGGCAGCGTGGGACCCCGAATTGGGTCGCATGGTTGCAGTAAAAGTCTTACTGGAGGGCGCGAAGACCAGCCGGAACCTCCTCCAGCGCTTCGTGACCGAGGCCAAGGTCACAGCCCAACTCGAACACCCGAACATCGTCCCGGTCTACGACATGGGCATCTCCGACTGTGGCGAGGTCTACTTTGCGATGCGACGGGTTCAGGGACGCTCCCTGTGGTCCATTCTCAGCGGGTTGCGAAAGGGGGAGGCGGGGGCCCAGCGATGGTGGACCCGCCACCGCCTGCTCCACGCCTTTGTTCAGGTCTGCAACGCTGTCGGCTTCGCACACGATCGCAAGGTGCTCCACCGCGACCTCAAGCCCGAGAACATCATGCTGGGCGGTCACGGCGAGGTCCTGCTGCTCGACTGGGGTCTTGCTCGCTTGATCGGGGGAAGCGAGGAGCTCAGCGCGAGCATGTCGATGGCCACGATCGAGCCCTCGGCCACGGTGGTCGGTTCCGTGTTGGGCAGCCCTGGCTACATGAGCCCGGAACAGGCGGCAGGCGATCTCGATTCTCTGGATGCCCGCAGCGATGTCTGGTCCCTGGGTGCAGTCCTCTACGAGATCCTGACCTTGGCCAAGGCCTATCCGGGCAAGAGCGCCGAGACGGTCTTGAAGCGCAGCCAGACCGGCCCTCCGGAGGACCCGCGGGTTCGCGCACCTCTCCAAGGCATTCCGGACGGACTCGCAGAGATTTGCCTCCGGGCGATGGCGGAGGACCCCTCCGAGCGCTTTGCTACGGCCAATGACATCAGCGAAGTCATCGAGAATTTCCTCGCGGGCAGCCAACGCCGGGAGGCCGCACTCAAACGGGTGGTGGAGGCGGAGTCGGCATGGCGGAGCTTCGAGCGATTGAGCCGGGAGCGGGAAGATCTGGCCAAGCGTCTCTTCGCCTTGGAGCGGGATACAAAGCCCTGGCTGCCTCTGACTCAGAAGACCGACCTGCTGGGCGCGCGACAGCGCACCCGGGAGATCGAGCGGGAGCGGGCGGCTCGCTTTTCGGAGACGGTTGCCGGCTGTGAGCAGGCCTTGAGCCAGGACCCGACCAACCAAGAGGCGCACGGGCTGCTAGCCCGGGCGTCCTTCAAGCGCATGCTGGAGGCTGAGGCTACGGGGCACGAGATCGACCGGGTTCTCTACCGGGACCGCGTGTTGCGTCACGGGAGCGAGGAGCTGAAGGCCAAGTTGCAGGCCCAGGGAACATTCAGTCTGCTGACCGATCCGCCCGGTGCAGAGGTCATCTGCGAGCGCTTTGACGTCGACCAGTTGCCCTGGGCACTCGTTGACCGACAGGTATTGGGAGAGACCCCACTCAGCGGGGTGAGATTAGACGCCGGTTCGTATCGGCTGAGCCTGAGCTATCCCGGCAAGCGGGACACCATCTACCCGGTTCAGATCGACCGGGGAGCTCACTGGGATTCCGGTGAGAAGCCCGTCGTGCTCTACAGCGAGGCGCAGATCGGCACCGAATGGGTCTACGTGCCGCCGGGGCCCTTTCTTTACCAAGGCGACCGGGACATTGCTGACTACATCCCTGCCTCCAGCCCCGTTGTCGATGGCTTCTTTATTCAGCGCGTTCAAGTGACGATGGCCGAGTACTGCGTCTTCATCAACGAGGTTGCGGCCCGCGATTCGGAGGAGGCTTGGGCTCGAGTGCCCCGTCAGGCCTCCGAGCTGAAAGATGGCTCTGGCCAGTACTGGAGCCGCCCCGAGGACGGTCAACCCTTCACCGTCCCCGAGATGGACCGGGACGGTGATTACTGGGACCCCAATTGGCCGGCCTCCGCGGTTAGCTGGGACGACGCCGTGGCCTATGCCGAGTGGTACAGCGGCGTAGTCGGTCTTCCAGTGTGCCTCCCGCTCGAGATCCAGTGGGAGAAGGCAGCTCGGGGGGTGGACGGCCGGCTCTTCCCCTGGGGAAACGAGTGGGATTCTTCCCTGGCGGCGGGACGGGACAGCCAACCAGGTCGCCCCGAGCCCAGCCCCGTCGGGACGGTTCTGGGAGATCGCTCCATCTACCGAATGCAGGATGCCGCTGGCTGCTCCATGGATTGGTGTGGAGATGCCAGCTACAACGAAGACCCGGGCCGGAGGCCGGTCCGGGGTGGCCACTGGCTCAGTCAAGGTAAGAGCTCGCGGGTAAGCCGGCGGCACGGCGTCTACCCCAACCGTGTCATCACCTCCCAAGGCTTCCGCTTGGCCAGGGCCCGGCCCTTTGCCGACCCCGAAGAGGGGTGATCGGCGGACAAGCCGGACACGACTTCTCAACAGCATTGTTGCGTGGTGGCCACAGGGCTTCCACAGCGGCCGCGTAGATAGTGCGGTAGATGCGAAGAAGGCAGAAACGAAGCCTCGAGTGTGGGGCTGCTACCAGTGAATACGTCATCTTGCTCGTGGTGCTGACCGCCCTCTTGGTCCTGACCGTCGTGAACTACGGCGGAACGGTCAAAGAGACTTGGTCGGGTGCCAACGATGCAGAGGGCCTGAGCGCGGTGGGTTTCGGCGTCGCCGGCACCTCCGGCAGCTCGGCTGGAGGCGGGTACGACGTGGATGGCGAGGACGGCGTGGCCGGCGAGACCGGTGCGTCTGGCAGCGAAGGACCCTGGCCTGGCGGATCCGACGGCGACGGAACGGGCGGTTCGTCCGGCGGCGGCTCTGGCGGTGGCGGTGGATTTGCGGGGGGATCGGGTGCCTCCGGCAGCTCGGGACCAGGTGCTGGGGACGGCGGAGGCCCCTCCGGCAGCGGCTCAGGCGGCTCGAGCAGTGCCGACGGCGGCTGTCCCTTCGCCTACGACTCGTCTACCGGGCGCTTCCACGACCCCGATACCAACCTCTTTGTTTCCTTCGAGGACGCGGCGAGCAGCGGCTGCTAGCTGCGCCCGGCTCGACCTCCCTCGGCCTCGCGCCTCTGTTCCGTCTAGCGCGCCGGCTTTCTCCACGTACTCGCCAACCAAGGCTGCTGCTCCCTCGGCAGGCCGGCCGGGCGAAAGTAGTGGTCGATGGCCACAAAGCCTGCCTCTTCGAGGAAGCGTTGCCAGGTGAGTCGGTCGAAGTAGGCGCCGTAGCGCTCGCCGTTCCATCCTTCGACATTCCTTCCCCGTGGGTTGGAGGAGAACAGCACCCCCCCGGGAAGCAAGGCCTCCCGAAGCTCCCCCAGGACCCGCGGCAGCTCCTGGCCGGGAACGTGAAACAGGCTGGCGTTGGCGAAGACCCCGTGGAAGTGGGCCGTCGGTAGATTCAGAGCGAGGAAGTCTTGTTGGAGAACGGGACAGCCGCTGTGGTCTCGGGCCATGGCGCAGAAGGCTGCCGAGCCGTCGAGGCCGGTGGGCTCGTGGCCCAGGGCTGCAAAGGCCGCGAGGTCTCGGCCGGGCCCGCAGCCAAGGTCGAGGATGCGCAGGGGAGGGGGGTCTGCGAGAGCTGAGAGCAGCGCTTCGATATTCTGGCTTACGTCGTGGTCCTTGGTGCCTTCCCAGAACGAGGGGGCATTCCGGTCGTAGTGGCCGAGGGTTCGGACGGTTACGGATTCCAGATCTTTGGCTTCTAAGGGGGCCATGGGCGGGGCGCAGTGCCTCAGACCCTCCCCAGCCAGCCTTGCAGGTGGGTCTTGCCGGTCTGGGGATCGACGAGCTGAAATGCCGTCCCGTTGTTCTTGGGCCCGCTGAGGAACTTCGGCTCGCTCGGAAGGAAGACAGGCCTCTTGAACTGCGTGTCCAGGCGTACTGGGCCCTCGCTTGTCGCTGCGTCTTCCAGCTCAGCTACCGCCCTGGATAGGGTCCACATGCCGTGTGCTATCGCCCGCTTGAAGCCGAAGACCTTGGCGGTCCAGGCGTAGAGGTGGATGGGGTTGCGGTCGCCGGCGATGCGGCCGTAGCGGCGGCCTAGGTCTGCGGGCAGAGCCCAGCGGCCTTCGCTGGCCGGGTCGAACTCCAGCGCGGGGGCCGGCGGCTGTGCTTCGCCCGTGCCCAGCGCGGCCCGACTGAGGATCGTCGTCACGCTGCGCCACACGGCCTCACCTTCTACTTCGATCTCGGTGATGAGGTCGATCTCCACCCCCCGGCGGGCCGGTCTCTGGCCCTCGACGTGGCAATGCACCGAGAGGCTCGCCTCGCTCGGGATGGGTCGCTCTTGACGGATCTCGCTGGCGACATGGACCAGACCCATCGCGGGCAGAGGGAACTCGGGGTGAGTCAGGAGGGCCATGTGCAGCGGCGCAGCTGCCACCTGGGGGTAGGGCAGGGGCAGGGGCCCGCCTTCCCCAAAGCCGCAGATCGCGCGGTAGGCCTCCAGTTGGTTCGCGCGCAGTCCGTCGAAGCGTACGGAGAAGTGAGGGAGGGTCTCTCCGGCCCGCAGGCCTCGCTTTCGCGGCCACAGCGCACGCCAGTGGCTGATCTGGGGCAGGGCGTCGAAGGTCAACTCAGGCATGGCAGGGGCCCGCGGGAAGGGTGGGTTGGGGTCTCAGTTGGCGTTGGTCTCGAGCGGCCCACCCGGCATCCCTTCGCCGAGATCCTCGAGGATCTCTTTGGCATGCGGTGGACCCAGACCAAAGTAACGACTTGGCGGAGCTTTGGGGAGGCGTCCTTGGCAAAGGGGCGCCGGACGGAGCGTCTCCGGAGGGGTTGGCCCAGGCTCCCTCGCCTTCGCTACGATGGTTGGCCATGCAACGCCCCGCTGTCATCGCCGTCATCGGAGACGCCCATGTGGAGCCGGGCGACGGCCGGGATCGCTTTGCTGAGGAGCTCGGTCGGCTCGTTGTCGAGCAAGGCTGGAGGCTGCAGAGTGGCGGCCTCGGGGGGGTGATGGAGGCGGCGTCGCGGGGGGCTCGTTCGGCACCGGGCTGGGCTCCCGGGACGGTGGTCGGCATTCTCCCCGGCTGGGATCCCGAGGCTGCAAATCCCTACGTGGACACGCCTCTTCCCACCGGCTTGGGGCACGTCCGCAATCTCTTGGTAGCCCAGGCTGATGCGGTTGTTGCCATTGGAGGTGGGGCGGGAACCCTGTCGGAGATGGCCTTTGCCTGGATGCTCCTTCGCCTGGTCGTGGCTCGAAGAGGGGAGGGCTGGGCCGGCCGCCTGGCGGACCAGCCGGTAGACAGCCGCAAGCGCTACCCCGAGATCCCCGAGGACCGGGTCTATGGGGTGGACTC
>CAZQTQ010000208.1:4542-7503 GCA_964596025.1 uncultured Rickettsiales bacterium | reverse complement strand
CGCTCTTCCCGGGCTTCCAGCCGCGCGATCCGATGTGATCTTGGCAGGTGCCTCCCTGCTGATCGCCGCAATGGAGCGTTTTGGCGTGGCCAGTGTACGGGCATCGGATCGCGGGCTGCGCTATGGCTTGCTGTGGGAGCGGTGGGGGCGGGTACGGGTTCATTCGCAGCAGGCTCAGTAGAGGGCTCGATACGAGGGTACTCCTGCCCAAGTCTCAAAACGGGCCTGGAAATCAGCAGGTCATCGAGACTGCCGCCGTTTGGCCCCTCTTTGAACGCGTGGGCCTGGCCGGTGGCGGACCTACCAGGCCAAGACCCGAGAGAGCGGCATGGGGTCTAGTACGGACTGGTGAATAGATAGGAATATCCGCTGCTGTTCAGAGACTGTGGGTTGTCGACATAAGGGGCTCCAATTGCGAATTCTGGCTTCCCGTCGCCGTTGAGATCACCCACAGAGGCCAAGCCGCGCCCAGTGTAGTCGTAGGTCACAGTCCCAATAAAGGCGAGGTCTGCGGCTCCCATATCGACCGTCCCCCCAGCGGATAGTTGGCTCCCAAGGATGAGGTAGACCGCACCCATTCCGGGCGCTCCATGGTCGCTGTTGGGGGCACCGACCAAGATGTCGTCCTTCCCATCAGCGTCGGCATCCCCCGCCAAGGCCAACGTTTCCCCGACCATGTATCCCTTGTACCCGCCCACCAGGGTGGCATCCGCATTGTCCAGACTGAAGGCACCACCGGCCGCAATGGTGGCTCCGAAGAAGAGGTAGACCTCTCCGGAGGCGTCTCCACCCCCATCAGCTGTGGGGGCCGAAATCAGGATCTCAGGTTTTTGATCCCCATCAATATCGCCCGCCCCGATGAGCGCGGTTCCACTGTAGTCCCAATCCACCCCGCCATTGAAGACCGCAAATGAGTTGCTGAGTTCGTATGTTCCTCCGGCAGCTATCGAGGAACCGAGAACTAGGTAGCTCTTGCCCTTACCCGAGTTGTGTCTACTAGCGCCCAGCAGCAAGTCTCCTTTGCCATCTTCATCGAGATCCCCAATCGCAGCGACCGCGCAACCCGCTTGGTCACCTGCGGCCTCACCCAACAACGTCGCATCAGCCGAAGCAGCCGAGAGCGTACCGCCGCCTGTGAGAGTGCCCCCCCAAAAGAGGTAGGCAGCACCAGCATCCGCTCCATTGGTATTGCTTTTCGCAGCGCCGATGAGGAGATCGGGCTTCCCACCACCGTTAACGTCGGCGGAGATCGCAACCTGTTTCCCGACCTCTTCACCAGCTTCCGCAGCATCGATGATGGCGTGGGAGTCCCCCAGGCTAAAGTTCCCGCCCGCCGCAATCTCAGCTCCCGAAACAAAATAGGTCCTTCCGGAGGAAGAATTGTGTTCCCCTGCCCCAACCACAATGTCGAGCGTCCCGTCGTCATCGATGTCGTAGGCTCCGGCCGGAACGAGTCCCAAGTTCTGGGCAGCATCTTCCCCGTCTAAGGTCGCCAAAGCACCGGCAATGGCAACTTCGCCCCCAACCGCCAAATCGCTTCCCAGCACAAGGTAGACCCGTCCATCGAAGGAGGGACCAAGGCCACCGACCAAGAGGTCCCCCTTGCCGTCGTTGTCAAAGTCCCCGGCCGAAGCAAGGTGTTCGCCTGAGGCAAAGCCGATCGGCACCTCGGGTGTGACGATGATGGGAGCCTCTAGGACCGAGTCGCCCAGCGTGCCGTCACAATCCACATCCATACCGTTTGCCGGCACCTCCCAGAGGGCGTTGCTGCCCGGATACACCTGGTCATTTGCATCGTTGCAGTCGGCATTGGGAGCTATCCCGTTTAGAGCATAGCCATCGCCATCCTCATCGAGACCATCGGACGCATCGCAGTTCGTGTCGACACCGTCCCCGTAGGCATCGGGAGCACCGGGAAAGGTCAGCGTCGCAAATACGGAGTTCGGGTCATCATCACAGTCTCTCGAGATGCCGGTCGCATTGCCGGCCCAGCCATCGCCGTCCGCATCCTCACCGTCGCTGCTGTCGCAGTTGGCGTCGAACCCGTCGCCCCAGGCGTCTGAAGAACCTGGATAGGCCGTTGCATTCGTGTCATCACAGTCTTGATCACTCCCTCCCGCATTGACCGCCCAACCATCTCCATCGCTGTCAATCCCGTCTGCTCCATCGCAGTTCGTGTCGTCGGTATCGCCCCAGGAGTCTGCTGCACCGGGGTTGGTGGTGAACAACGTGTCATCGCAGTCGGGCGGCGTCCCTCCCTGGGCGTAGGTGTCCCCGTCTTCGTCCAGGCCATCCGCGCCGTCACAGTTTGCGTCGACTGCATCCCCCCAAGGATCGGAACACTCCGGGCAAACCGAGGAGTCACCATCGTCGCAGTCTGGGCCCCCGCTAACCCCCGATGCGAACCCATCCCCATCATCATCGGTTCCGGGGATCCCATCGCAATTGGTGTCGGTACCGTCTGCAACGACATCGGCGGCCCCAGGAAAGGTGAAAGAGGCCAGGGCAGAGTTGGGATCGTCGTTGCAGTCAGTGCCCCCACTAGCGACCGAGGCCACTAGATCCCCGTCGCCGTCGATTCCATCCACGCCATCGCAGCTCTGGTCGATGGCGTCGCCCACCGTGTCGGGAGCATCCGGGTAGGTGGTCGTAGCATTGGGATTGGTGGAATCGTCGTTGCAGTCGCCTGGGTCGGCGTTTACCGCAATGCCATCACCATCGGCATCCAGGCCGTCAACTCCATCGCAGTTGGCATCGACCTGGTCCCCCCAGTAGTCAGCTGCACCGGGATAGAAGATCGGATCCAGGTCGTTGCAGTCACCGGCGCAGGAAGTAAAGCCATCGTTGTCCGCATTAAGACTCTCGACGCTGGGGTCGTCGTCATCGCAATCGGAACAGAGCGGATCGCCGTCGCCGTCTGAATCCTCCTCATCGGCGCCAAGCTCCCCATCACAGTCCGTA
>CAZQTQ010000208.1:0-4532 GCA_964596025.1 uncultured Rickettsiales bacterium | reverse complement strand
CCGTATCGACGCCGTCGCAACCCTCTGCCGCCCCCCCGTACCGGTTGGCATCATCGTCGTCGCAGTCTCCAGCGCAGACCATGTCCCCATCGTGATCCTGGTCCACCTCGTCACCGGGCACGACGCTATCGCAGTTGGTGTCCAGCCCATCACAGGCCTCTACCAGCGACGGACCGACTTCAGCGTTCTCGTCGTCGCAGTCGCCAGCACAGGCAAGCACCCCATCCTCATCGGTGTCCAGCTCAGCGGTGGGGACCACGCCATCACAGTTCGTATCTACCCCGTCACACAGCTCCTCCGCTCCGGGATAGATCAAGCTGTTGGCGTCGTCACAGTCCAAACCACTCTTGCAGTTGTCGCTGAGGACACCGTCGCCGTCCGTATCGCAGCTGGCGTCGAAGCCATCGCAGTCGTTGTCGATATCATCGTCAGGCACCTCAACGATGCCGGGGTGCACCGCGCCGTTGTCGTCGTTGCAATCGTCCCCCCCTGAGGCCAGTGAAGCATGACCGTCGCCATCGCCATCGACCCCATCGCTGCCATCGCAGTTGGCGTCCAGGTCGTCACCGACCGAGTCCGGAGCATTGGGGAAAATGAGGGGATCGGAGGGGGAGCAGTCCGCTCCATCCGGAGAGCCATCGCCATCAAAATCGTAGATCTCATCGACACCGAGGCTGCAGCCAGCAGCCCCGAGGCAAGCCAAGACGACCGTCAGCGCGACCCTCATCTCCCCACGGTAGCCGACACCCAACCTCAAAGGGCACCTACCGCAAAGTGCAGCTGCACCACCTCACCCAAGCGTCGGTTGGCGGCATCGGCCAGGGTGTCGGTCCTGAAGGCGAGGTCGAGGCGCAGGGGACCGATCGGGGTGATGCGGCGAAGACCAAAGCCCACACTTGGGTAGAGGACCGTGTCTCGGCCTGCGTCGACTCCGGTGGGAGCAGTGCCCATCAGCAAGGCGTTGCCCGCGTCGTGGAAGACGACCAACTTCCAGTTCTCGACAAAGGGAAGCGGAAACTGCAGCTGGACGGAGTACCGATAGAAGGCATCGCCTCCAACCACGACTCGCAGATCCTCGTAGTTGCCGATGAGGAGACCTGCACCCTCGAGGACCGAAGGACGGAAGCCCCAGGGACCGACTTGGTCGAGACCGTGGCCCCGCAGCGTGCTGGTGCCGCCGAGCCGGAAGCGCCACTCCACCGGCGGAAGGTGCTCATCGTAGCTCCACGCCACTCCTGCCCCCCCCTCCAGTTGCAGGCCGATGCCCGAGGGGCCGAAGGGAATGAGACCCACTACCCGCGTCGTCAGACGCCCAAAGGAAGCGGCAGAGCCCGGCACCACACCGGGCGTAGTGACGAGGTCGGCCGAGAGATAGAGGCCTTCTTTGGGGTTGAAGCGGTCATCCCGCTTGTCCAGGGTCGCGCGGAGCGAGACGAGCGGAAGCACCCGGAAGTCCTTGGCTGGCAGGGTCGTCGGCAGGTCCGCAGGCAGGCTGAGACGAGCCACCGGATCAACCCGCAGCGGCGCACGGAATTGGCTTTCGATCCGCCCGTCGAACGTGAAGTCCCCCACCCCACGCCACACCAAGCTCAAGGCCACTGAGCTTCGGGCCAGACGGTAGGTCGGCTCGTCCAGTTCCTCGTTGATGACGCCGGTTATCAGGCCGCGGATGGGGAGGCCGGGAATGGCCGGCAGCTCCGCACCGATCGTCGCCCGGTACTCGGGCCGGGGAATGACGCCGGGCTGCAGGTAATCCCAGTCGATGGACAGGCGGCCTCGAGCCCAGAGACTCAGACCCCGGCCGTCCAGGTTGCGGAGCCGAACCTCACCGGAGACCCGCGGCCCGTCGTCCGGAGCAGTCACACCGGCGCCAAAGAGGAAGGAGAAGCGGTCACGCTCATTGACCAGCAGCTCCACATCCCGCACCCGGCCTGTGGGCTGAGCCGGTTTCAGCACCACACCATCGAAGAGCCCCGTGCGAAGAAGCCTTCCCTGCGCTGCCTCAAGCACGCTTGGCCGGTAGACCTCGCCGGGACGCAGCAGGATCTCCTGTCGAATAAGCCCCACCTGAGTGTGCCGACTGTCCCGCACGACGAGCTGACCAAAGCGCACCGACTCCCCAGCCATTGCCTCTACCGAGATCCGCACGAGGCTCTTGTCGTCGCTGAACTCGCGAAAAACCGTGACCTCCGCGTCAAGGTAGCCATCTTCCCCCAGAGCCTCTTGCACCTCCTGGCGGAGCGCATCCAGGTCCGAGGGGTTGTATGCCTTGCCCTCGACCCGCTTGCGCCAGTGCTCGGCCTTTACAGGATCCACCGGCAGCCCCTCGGATACCTGAAGGCTCACCACGCGAGTCTGAAACCCCTCGTCAATCTGCAGGGTGAGCTGGACCCAGGTCTCGTCCGCACCGGCAAAGGACACCTCTGAGCGAATCTCTGGCGCGAGGAAGCCGCGGGCCCGGTAGTAGTCCTCGAGCACGCTGATGGCCAGCTTGAGCTCGTCTGGGGTGTAGTAGCGGCGGTAGATGGGCAGGCCGACCACCACCCAAAACGGTGGGCGGTGACCGAGCACCTGTGGACTGGCCTCGCTCAGGACCCGCACAATCTGCGAGCGGGGCACGCTGGGATCCCCCTCGATCACGATGTCGCGCGACCGGAGCAAGACAGGGGGGCCGGGCTCGATGGTGAAGCGGAAGATGCGCTTCTTCGAAACCAGAGGCTCCCGAGCCCCCCGCTTGGCTCGGGGCTTCAGCTCCAAGTCCTCCACCACCACCCCGACTCGGGCCTGGAAGTGACCCCGGCGGCGCAAGAAGCCGATGAGTTTGACGCCGGCCTCCTCTCCGTAGCTGTCGGAGGCTCGCTGCGCCGACTCCAGGCCAATAACCTCTCTCAGCCTTTGGTCCGTCCACTCCGGTCGTCGACGGGCCGAAAAGACGAACTCAGGCTCCACCAGCCGCCCGGCGTCGATGGGCAACACCAGGTCGACGGTAGCGTTGGCGCGGTCGACCTGTACCTCGACCGGAGTCCTGCGATCTCGACCCGGCAGGCGAAGAAGTCGAGCCTCGACGAAGCCTGCCTTGCGGTAGCGATCCAGCAGACGATCGATGCCCTTGCGTAGGCCTTCCTCCCGGTAGCGTCCGCCCGGGCGCAGCTTTGGCCCCATCATTCTCAGAGTCTGGGCCTCCTCGAAGCCGCGCAGCTCAATCGAGGGCAGGCGCACCGTTCCGACCCGGTAGGGACGCCCCGTTTCGACCCGGAGTTCGACGATGCGCCGATCCCGAGGCCCGATACCGACACGGCCCTCCACCGAAGCGTCCAAGAAGCCCTCGGCGCGGTACTTGGCCTCCAGTTCCCGGGCCAAACGCACCTCGTCCTGCGGCAGATACGGGTCGCCGGCCACCTTGCTCAGCGCAGAACGCAGCACCTGAGCGGGAACCCCCCTGGCCCCCCGGAGCCGGATGGCCCCGAGGCGAGGGCTGGGCACCATGACGAAGGTCAAGGCCACCCCGCCGGTGACTGGCTGGGCCTGGGCCCGGACTGCGTCGAACTGGCCCAGCCGGTAGAGCAGCTCCAGGGAGCGACTGATCGCCTGCGGGTTGTAGGGATGGCCCGTCTCTTGGCTGACGAGGTAGCGCAGCTCCTCCGTTGGAACCGAAGAGGGAGCCTCGAATCCGACGGCGACGACGGTTTGACCGGAGAAGCGGGTCGGCGAAGAGGCCTCGTCTTCGGCCGCGTGGAGCGGGGAGGTCACCCCAAGGGACCAGCTCGCTACGGCCAAGGATGCCGCGAGGAGCGTCCAGACGGACCGCTGACCGTTCCCCCACTGCGTCCCGACAGCCTGCCTGCCCATCAATCCCACCCCATCTCCAGCTTGAGGTCGAGGCCGAAGTTGCCGTAGTCCTGGCTGGCCTGCTCGTCCCGCAGCCAGGATCCCTCCAGGTAGAGGTTCCGGAGGAACTGCAGCCGGACCCGTCCGACAGTGTCCACGGTGTTGGCACCGGCAAAACCGACTCCCCCCTCCAAGGTCAATAGATCCGGCACGACCTCTTTGCTGACGACGGCCCACAGTGCGGTCGAGCCGGTGGATTCGGTGTAGACGGGGACGATTTCAATCCGATCGGGAAGCGACCACTGTCCCTGACCTTCGACCGTCTCTCGGAATGATGTCGCGGCCGTCTCCCCCCATGTTCCCAGGCCCGAAGCGCCCGCCACCGCCAAGAGGTCGCCGAGGTTGGCTTCCGCGATCTGCTGCTGGGTCATTCCCAGCAACAGGAGGTTGTGGATGTCGGCTTCCGCAAGGTACGGCGCGGCACTGGCGCGCAACTGCGGGGCGTTGAGCGGCCCGGAGATCCCGTAGGTGATGCGGAAGGTCTCGTCCCGACTGACGACATCAGCCCACATGCTGAGGTCCATGTCCGGGAACCACGACCCGCCGGGCTTGAAGGTCGCCATTCCCGGCTCCAGCTCGAACTCGCGTCCCTTCCAGGGGAAGGTGCCACCGTCAATCGCGACGCCGCCGACCAGCTCATCTTC
>CAZQTQ010000207.1:0-7506 GCA_964596025.1 uncultured Rickettsiales bacterium | reverse complement strand
ACAGAGTCCTGGGCGACTAAGGCGCTGCTCAGCCCATATCGCCATACAGGGCTTTGCCGACGTGGTCTTCGACGCTGCTCTGGTCCCGGGGGCGGGGGTTGGTGGGGGCTGTGGGGTCGACGAGCGCGGCCATTGCCAAAGCGGGGATCTGGCCCTGCTCCAAACCGACTGCCTCCAGAGTGTGGGGGATTCCGACGTCCCCGCGGAGGTCCAGGACCCACTGCAGGACCGCATCCAGACCGCGACCGGGCAGCTCGAGCGTACGGCTCAGGTCATCCATCGTCGCGGCGATCAGATCCCGGTTGTAGATCAGCACATAGGGCATGACGATCGCGTTGAGCAGACCATGGTGGGCGTTCAGTAAGGCTCCCAGCGGGTGGCTCATGCTGTGCATGGCACCCAGACCCTTCTGAAAGGCAGCGGCGCCCGAGGTGGAGGCCACCATCATCCAGGCGCGAGCCTCGCGATCACTGCCGTCTGCCACAGCCCGCTGAAGGGCCCGATGCACCAACAGGATCCCCTCCTTGGCGATGCCGTCGGCTTGGGGATGAAAGCGTGGGGCGCAGAGCGCTTCGAGGTTGTGACTGAGGGCGTCCATGCCGACCGCAGCCGTGATGTGCGGAGGGAGGCCCAGGGTCAGATCGGGATCGGCGACGACCCGCTCGGGCAGCATCTTGGGGTGGAATAGGACGATCTTCTTCCGCTTGTGCTCGTCGATGATGACCGAGCACCGCCCCACTTCCGAGCCGGTGCCAGACGTCGTGGGAACAGCCACAACTGGAACCATGGCGTCCACGTCGACACGCTTCCAGTTGTCACCCACATCCTCGAAGTCCCAGAGCGGGCGGCGCTGGTGAGCCATGAGCCCGACCGCCTTGCCGACATCCAGGGCGCTGCCACCGCCAAAAGCGATCACGCCGTCGTGTCCGCCCTGCTGCAGGGCGGCAACACCCGCGCCGACGTTTCCACCCACCGGGTTGCCCTGGACCCCAGAGAAGAGACCAGTCGGCAGCCCCGCCGCCTCGCAGCAGGCTCGTGCCTCGGCGACGATCGACAAGGACGCCAGGCCCTCGTCGGTCACCAGCAGGGGGCCGGTCATCCCCAGCTCGCGGCAGGCTGCAGGCAATTGGGCCACCACCCCCGGACCAAAGCGGATGGGGCTGGGGTAGTTCCAGTTGCCGCTGACGGTGGTGGGGTCGAAGGTCCCGGGCATAGGGAGGGAGCCTGCAGTCATCCAGTCGGTCTCGGCTCAGACCAGCAGGCGGAGGTGGAAGGACTTGGGCCGGGTCAAGGGCTCGTAGCCAAGGACAGACAGGGTGCATCCGCGGCCTGAGTCCTTGACTCCCGTCCAAGCCAGCTCGGGATCGAGGAAGTCGCAGCGGTTCATGAAGACGGTGCCGGTCTCCAGCCGAACGCCGATCGAGGTGGCAACCTCGACGTCGCGAGTCCACAGCGAGGCAGTCAAACCGTATCGACTGCGGTTCATGTGGGCGATGGCCTGCTCGTCGCCATCCACTGGAGTGACGGTGACGACGGGGCCGAAGGTCTCTTCGGCGACGACCTCCATCTCGGGATCCGTGTCGATGAGCACCTGGGGGGCAAGGTAGGCACCCTGGCCATCGTCGGCGGCAAAGGCCTTCGAGTCCACCAGCGCTTTGGCCCCGCTAGCAGTGGCGGCATCGATCTGCTGCCGCACCCGCTGGGCATTCGCCCGTCGCACCATGGGACCCAGCGTGGTCTCCTCGAGCCTGGGATCCCCCAGCTCAAGGGCACCTGCCGCCTCGACGAACCCGTCGAGAAAGGCCGAATAGAGGCTGTGATCAACGTAGATTCGCTCCACTCCGCAGCAGCTCTGACCGGAGTTGAAGAAGGCCCCGTCGGCGAGGTTTTCCACCGCAAAGGCAAGATCAGCGTCGGCCCGGACATAGGCCGGGTCCTTACCGCCCAGCTCCAGGCCCACGCCCACAAAACGCGAGGATGCGGCGCGTACAACGGCCTGACCCCCTTCGACCGATCCGGTAAAGCAGACGAAGCCGGTGCGCCGGTCGGCCACCAGCCGGGCCACCTGATCGTGGGTAGCGTGGACGGATTGGAAGAGGCCCTGGGGCAGCCCGGCAGCCGAGGAGCAGGCGGCCAGGCGCTCCCCGCAGAGCGCAGTCTGCTCGCTGTGCTTCAGGACGACGGTGTTCCCTGCCACCAAAGCCGGCACGATGGCGTTGACAGCGCAGAGGTAGGGGTAATTCCAAGGAGCTAGTACCAGCACCGTACCGAGCGGTTCTCTGCAGATGAAGCGCTCGTAGCCGTCTCTCGGGGGCGGCACGATGGGCTCGAGCGCCGACTCTGCCAGGCCGAGCATGGTCACTGCCCGGTCTTCGAAGCCTGCGATCTCACCCGGCGCGTAGCGAATGGGTCGCCCCATCTGCTGGCTCAGTTCGGCCGCTGCCGCGTCCCGAGTGGAGACAAAGGCGGCAACAAAGGACGAGACCACCTCAATCCGATGGTCCAGAGACCTGGCCCGCCAGGAGCGCTGGGCTTCGACCGCTTCGTCCAGGACGCCGTCGAGTTCCGCGTCGCTGGCGTAGGCCCGCGAAACGAGCACTTGGCCGTCGATGGGGGACACGAGTTCGAAACGGTCGTTCATGCAAGGGATCCGGGTGGCGAGGCAGACCTAAATGATCTCGAAATAGCGCTTGAGTTCCCAGTCGGTAATCGCCTTGCGGAACTCGCGCTCCTCCCACTCGCGGGTAGCGGCAAAGTGGTCGACAAAGGCGTCGCCAAAGAGACTGCGTGCAGCTTTCGAAGCTCTGAGGGCCTGGGCCGCTTCCCACAGGGTGCCCGGCAGACGCAGAGCTTCGGGGATGTCCTGGGTGTAGGCGTTGCCCTCCAGAGCAGGGCCGAGCTCGAGCTTGTGCTCGATGCCGTACAGCCCCGAGCCCAAGACGGCGGCCATGCCTAGGTAAGGGTTCAGGTCGGCAGCCCCGATCCGGTACTCCAGCCGCTGGCTCTTGGGCCCACCGGGGATGACGCGCAGGGCGCAGGTGCGGTTCTCGATGCCCCAGGTGGCGTTCGTAGGGGCCCAGGCTCCCGGCACCATCCGGGAGAAGGAGTTGATAGTGGGCGAGACCATCGACAAGACTTCGGGCATGAGACTCTGGCAGCCAGCAACGAAGTGTTTCATCGTTTTGGACATGCCATGGCTGTCGGATTCATCATAGAAAGACGAATGTCCCTCAGAATCAACGAGAGAGATGTGCATATGTCCGCTTTGGCCAGGCCAGTCAGGAGACCATTTGGCCATAAACGTGGCTATAAACTCGTGCTTTTGGGCCACAACCTTTGTGAATGTCTTAAATAGACCGGCCTTATCGGCTGCGGAGAGGATCCCGTCCACGGCGATGGCGGCCTCTAGCACCCCCGGCCCGGTCTCCTCGTGGAGGCCTTCGATGGGAAAGTCCATCTCCTCGGCCGTCTGCAGCAGGACCTCGTAGAACTCCGACCACACGGAGTTTCGAATGACCGAGTAGCCAAAGGTACCCGGAGCAATCGGCTTGAGATCGCGGTAGCCCTTGTCGCGGATGGAGTCTGGCGTCTCGTCAAAAACGAAGAACTCGAACTCGAGGGCGGCGTTGGCAAAGAGCCCCATGCCCTCGGCCTTTTCGATCATCTTGCGCAGCATGCCGCGAGGGCAGATGACCTCGGCGCCCTCGGCAAACTCCCCCAGGAAGAAGACCGTGTCTTCGAAGGGCAGCTCCCGGCAGGTCTCGGGCAGGATGCGGACGGGCGCGTCGGGGTAGCCGGTGTGCCAACCGGTGTACTGGACGTTGTCGTAGAGCTGATCGTCGGCGTCCCAGCCGAGCACGACATCACAAAAGCCAAAGCCCTTGTCCAAGGCAGAGAAGAACTTCTGCCGGCTCATGTACTTGCCGCGCAGGATCCCGTCCATGTCCGTCACCCCGACCTTGACGAAGGAGAGTTCGCGCTCCCGGACAAGAGTCTTCGCGTCTTCAGCGCTCCGTACGTCGCGTGGTTCCATAGCCGCCTCCTGGAGTGGGGAGGGGGGTGTAGCACAGGGGGAAGCCGCGTGGGAGGGGCTTCTTCACCCGACTACGGTTCGATGCAGTCCCCTAGCTGGGCAGAGCCAAGCTAGGATTCCCGAGGAGGAGAGACAGGTTGGGTTTGGAGTACCGCTGGTCAGTCTTGCTCGTAGGCCTTCTCGGCCTGGGGCTGTTGGGGGCCTGTTCGTCGTCACGGGGCGGGGGCTCCGGTGGGGGAGGCACCAGCGACGACGACTCAGCGGGTGACGACGACGACGACGACACGGGTGACGACGACGACGCGGGCGACGATGACGCCACGGACGACGACGACGACAGCGGAGACGACGACGATGCCGGCGATGACGACGACAGCGGCGACGACGACGATGCGGCTGAAGGAACGGCCTCCATCGAAGGCGTCGTCACCGACAGCGCCGGCGATCTCGTGGCGAACCTCTCGCTGACCGCCTGCAGTGAAGCCGTCTGCATCAATGGCTCCACCGACTCCTCGGGCAACTTCCTCTTCGCAAACTTGAGTCCCAACACCTACCTCTTGACCAACCTCACCTACCCCGGAAGCGATCCCGTCTACAACCCCATCCTCTACTCCAAGTTCTTCGAGTTCGTCGAGCTCGAGGCCGACGAAGATGTCGTCCTGCTCCACGACCTCGTGGTGCCGGTCATGGAGAACTACTGGCAGATCGAGGGCTCCGTAAACAACGCGAGCTTGGAAGACAACCTGGCCATCAGCTTTGACGCGGGGGAGGCCACTGGCGACGCCGACAGCTTCGAGAATCTCGAGGTCCCCTTGGGGGCCC
This sequence comes from uncultured Rickettsiales bacterium, assembly GCA_964596025.1. GTDB lineage: Bacteria > Myxococcota_A > UBA796 > UBA9615 > UBA9615 > CAZQTQ01. Next base: position 2,651 of record CAZQTQ010000207.1, on the reverse strand, counting down.
AGGGGGCGGTGCCGCTGCACATCGGCTCGAGAGTCCTCTCCGAGAGCAATTGGCCTCAGAGCGGGCTGGGCGGCGCCACAATCGTGGCCGCCTGGGCCCTCTCCCCCTCGGGCCTGAGCCTGGACTCCGGCAGCTTTACCGTCGCCGTCGGGGGATTGGAGCCCTCCTCTAGCGAGTACTCCTTCCTCTACGGTGACTACGAAGACGGCGTCGTCACCGGAGAGTTCTACTCAACAGCCTCAGCTCTAACGGAAGATGGGATCGAAGGCAGCATCTCCCAGTTGTCGGTGCTGATGGTGGTCCAGAACGCCGCCGACACGCCCGACAGCCGGTAACCCCCCAGAGGGGATGTCAGAACCGGACACCGCCGGGGATCTCAGAGCTGCTAGGGAGCCACAAAACGAAGCTCGGCGCCCGCCCGAATCTCCAGCCAGGTCACGGTGGGGACAGACCAGGGAGTGCCATTCAGGCTGATGCCCTGGGGGAGTTCGGTGGTCTGCGGGACCCGAGCCAGGGAGATGGCGCCCGCGCCCTGGCCCAGACGAACCGCGTCAAAGCGGGGCTCGCTCAAGACGTAGGTCAAGGTCCCCGCGATGGGGTACAGGCCAGCCGCTGACCAGAGGTACCAGGCGCCGAGGGTCCCGGCGTCGTCGTTTCCGTCCAGCCCTGCCGCACCGAGCGCGTACTTGTTGTCCTCGATCCACCGGGTCCACATCGCCGTCAGCCCACGGTTGCCGGCGAGCGCGAAGAGGAAGGCGGCGTGAATGTTCGGCTCGTTGCCGTGCCAGTAGTAGACGTCTGGGGCCCAGCTGTCCTCTTGGGCCGCGGAGTAGGCGAAGAATGTGGACAGGGTCTCGATCAAGGCGTCCTCCGAGCCCATCGCGGCGGCGAGGCTCGGGGCGTCCCACAGCGGCATCCACAGATACTGCCAAGCGTTGCCCTCGACATAGGCCGTGTCGAAGACCAGGGGGTCAAAGGGCTCCTTGAAGCTCCCGTCGGCGTTGCGCGGACGGAAGAACTTGCTCTCTGGATCCCAGAGCGACGGGTAGGCGGCAGCGCGGGCGACGGTGGCCTCCCGGACGCTCCCCTCGAGATTTCCGACTGCATCGACCACGGCGAGCAGTGCGTGGTCAGCCCAGCCGTGTTCGAGCTGCAGCGAGACCGAGCCGCTCCCGCCCTGAACACTCAGAAAACCCGCATCGGCCATCTCATCCGCCCGATCCCGGGCCGCGGCGGAGGCCAGCAAGAGAGACTGAAGATCCTCCCCACTCAGCCAGTCCGCGCCGATGCCGCGAAGCCAAGCGTCGGCCAGGACAATGGTGGCAGGGTCGCCGATCATCCCGCCGGTTGGACCCGATCCCAAGGGCCATCGCGGCAAGGCACCCCCTTGATTGGCCATGGTCACCAGGGAGCGGACGAAGTCAGCCTGCTTGTCAGGCGCCACGATGTTGAGCAAAGGGTGGAGCGTTCGGTACGTGTCCCACAGCGAGAAGTCGGTGTAGTAGGTCCAGTCCTGCGCGAGATGCAGCTCGCCGTCGAAGCCCAAGTAGCGTCCATCGGCATCTGTAAAGAGGGTGGGCATCAGCAAGGAGTGGTAGGCGGAGCTGGCAAAGATGCTTCGGTCCGTCTCGTTCCCGCCGGCTAGCGAGAAGGCTCCCAGCGCCTCTTCCCATGCGGCAGCGGCCGCATCCAGAGTTTCCCCAAAGCTCTGATCACCGAGATCGGCCTCCAGGTTGGAGATCGCCCCGTCTGGCGCCACGAAGGACAGGCCGACCTGGACCTCTACGCTGCGATCTGATGCGGCGTCAAAGCGAACCCACAGGCCCAGCCCCTCGCCCCCATCCTCCCGCCCGTCCCAGGCATAGGTCTCGACCGGCTCGGGATCGAAGCGAAGGTGGACGTAGACGGTCTCACCACCGTGTCGCTGGCTGTATGGGCCAGAGAACTGGGTCCAGCCGTCGACCGTCGTGGGACTGGTCTCCGAGACCACAAAGCCCCCGTCAAGCCAGTCGACCCCCGGCAAAACGTGGCTGAAGTCCAGGACGAGGCCGGCACGGGTGCCCGCCGCTTCCGGGAAGGTGTAGCGGTGGTGAGCGGCGCGGAGGCCGGTGGTCAGCTCGACCTCGATCGGCTCTTCGCCCTCGTCCAACTGAACCCGGTAGTAGCCCGGTCGCCCTTCCTCGCTACCCTCGACCTTCCGGATGCGGTAGCCCTGTTCACTGCGGTGACTCTCTTCCCAATCGATGGAGGGCGCGATGAGTACGGACCCGTAGTCGGGAATCCCCGTGCCGTGCATCCGGAGCTGGGAGAAGCCGGCAATGTAGGGGTCGTCGTAGCGGTAGCCCGAGCAGTGCAGGGCCCCGATGCTGGAGGACTCACCCTGGGAGTCTGGACCCGGCCGGACCATACCGAAGGGCAGGGCCGGGCCGGGGAAGGCCGAGCCCACCCCAAAGCCGTCGCCTCCCGTGCCCTGGAAGACATCGACCTCACCGTGGATCGGGCTGAGATCATCGAAGGGGCTCGCGCTGGGCTCAGGGGCGCAGCTCGCGAATGCGAATGCAAGAACACCGAGACCAACGAAGGCGGGAACGAGGGTGGGAGTCAGCGGGATGGACACCAAGGACTCCGGAAAACGAGGATTCACTGTCGCC
>CAZQTQ010000206.1:7142-7507 GCA_964596025.1 uncultured Rickettsiales bacterium | reverse complement strand
GTGACGGTCTCCAGAGCGACCTCTTCCGCGGCGCGACCGCCCATGAGGATGGTGATGTTGTTGAGCAGGTAGCCCTTGTCTCGGGTGTACCGCTCGTCTTCGGGGAGCTGCTGGGTCAAGCCCAGGGCCCGGCCCCGCGGCACAATGGTCACGCGGTGGATGGGGTCGGTGCCGGGTAGCATGGCCGCGACCAGGGCATGGCCCGCCTCGTGGTAGGCCGTCGTCCGCTTTTCGTCCTCGGTGATCACCATAGAGCGCCGCTCAGCACCCATCATCACCTTGTCCCTAGCTTCTTCGACATCCGAAAGCTCGACAGTCTCGGTGTCACGTCGAGCCGCGAGCAGCGCCGCCTCGTTCATCACGTT
>CAZQTQ010000206.1:0-7132 GCA_964596025.1 uncultured Rickettsiales bacterium | reverse complement strand
CAGATCTGCACCGGTAAACCCTGGAGTTCCCTTCGCGATGATCGAAAGGTCGATGTCATCGGCCATCGGGATATCTCGGGCGTGAATGCCCAGGATCTCCTGCCGCCCCCGCAGGTCGGGTCGCGGGACAACAATTCGGCGATCGAACCGACCCGGACGAAGCAAGGCGGGATCGAGGACATCCGGCCGATTCGTCGCTGCGATCAAGATGACGCCATCATTGCCCTCAAATCCGTCCATCTCTACCAGGAGCTGATTCAGCGTCTGTTCCCGCTCGTCGTGGCCTCCACCAAGTCCTGCCCCACGATGGCGCCCCACCGCGTCAATCTCGTCGATGAAGATGATGCAGGGAGCATTCTTCTGGCCCTGCTCGAAGAGATCGCGCACCCGGGAGGCGCCGACACCAACAAACATCTCGACGAAGTCCGAACCCGAAATCGAGAAGAAGGGAACTCCGGCCTCCCCCGCAATGGCCCGGGCAAGTAGAGTCTTGCCGGTCCCCGGCGGTCCCATCAGGAGCACACCCTTGGGGATACGACCACCAAGTCGCGTCACCTTCTTCGGCGATTTGAGGAAAAAGACGATCTCCTCGAGTTCCTCCGTTGCCTCCTCAACCCCGGCCACGTCGGCGAACGTCACCTTCTTCTGGTTGTCGTTGAGCAGCCGCGCACGGCTCTTGCCGAACTGCATTGCCTTGCCGCCACCAGCCTGGAGCTGACGCATTAGGAACACTAGGAAAATGACAATGATCACAAGGGGCAACCACTGCAACATGGCCATGCCCCAGCCACGATCACGGGCTTCGGTGTATTCGATCCCGACCGCTGAATCGACAAGCCGACGCTGGACGTAGTCCTCCTTGACAGGGCCACGGGTCGTGAAGGGCGCGCCGTCGGTCAAGAAGCCGCTAACATCTTCCTCCCCTGAGACGGTGATCTCTTGGACCGTCCCTTCGGCCAAGGCGGTCTCGAACTCACTCCAAGTCATCCGCTTGTTGCCTTGACTGCCCTGACTCTTCACGAGCGCAAGGCCCAACAGCATCATCAAAGTGAGGAAGAGCCAGAATGCAAAAGTGCGGTGAGCCTGTTTCATTGGTCTCTCGGCCTCGTCCGAAGGCGGTTCCCTGGATCGAAAACCGAACCAGTGTATAGCAAGACCGCGCGACGGGAAGCCCGTTGAAGGCTTCCGTGTTCGGATGCGCGGATTTGGGGCAGCCAGAGTACGCGCCCCTCGGCATCAACTGCCACCGGCCAGGCGGCCCGTTGAGGGCGTGGAATCCCCGCCTCGGCGAGCAAGTTTCGGAGGCTCTTGCGTCCCTGCATTCCCCAGGGCTGCATCTTCCGGCCCGAGCCGCACGGAACGAAACGGAAAGGCGGCTGGACCGTATCGGCATCGAAGATTGCGAAGCTGCGGCCCGCACCCTTCCCCACTTGCAGTAGGCGGCGGGCCTCCTTGGCCAGAACGAAGCGGTGGACCAGAACCGGCGGGTCCGTGGGGATCGGAGAGGACGGCCCTGAGACAGGCGAATCAGAGAGCACCCCTGCTTCCAGTCCCAGGCTCTCGGGCGCAATTTCGACGGCTTCATTCAGGATCCGCGCGGTCCATCCAGCGCCCAGATCGAACAATCGTGCCCGCCCCGGCGGCCTACGGCACAGCTCCAAGAGAGCCCCCAAGGCCACACGGGAAGGAAGCCGGCCGTCGGACTGGGCAGGCGGAAGGAGGTGTTGCAAGAGCAAGATGGCAAGATCGTCGTCCAAAGCGGCCAGGGCTGCGCGGACCAGGCAACGGCACGAGCGAGCCGCCTGGGCATCGACTTCGCTTCCTGGCGCCCCGGCTTCCTCTACCGGTCCGAAGGGCCCCATCGAAACCACTCGGCCCCAGACCCCCCTGACTTGCTCGAGTTGCTCCGCACGTGCCACCTGCGCCACGCGAGCGCTGTCCAGTAGCGCCCTCAAGGCCTCGGGCGACTCCTCCCGAAGCTGCGGGATCACCTCATGCCGAATCCGGTTGCGGGCAAAACGTAGGTCGCCGTTGGTTGCGTCCTCGCACCAGGTCCAACCGGCGCTTTGGGCCAGCCGAAGCAGGTCGGAGCGGCCCCAGGGAAGAAGGGGGCGAAACCAGGGCCCCTTGCGGGAGAATAGTCCGCAGTTTCGCTTTGGTTCGGCGCCATCCTCAGCCCGAAGCAGCAGGGTCTCGACGTGATCGTCTCGATGATGCGCAAGGTAGATCGTAGAAGCCTTCAACTCCCCGGCACAAGCGCGAAGGAACTGGCGTCGTTCGGCCCGCGCGGCTCCCTCTTGGCCCAACTCCCCACGGCGAGGAGCATCCCGTCCCCCGCCTCGACCGCCAAGAAACTCGACGCCGAGTGCCGTGGCGAGGGCCTCAACCGCCAGAGCATCTCGCTCAGAGGCCTCTCCTCGCCAGCCATGGTTGATGTGGGCCAAGGCAACCCGATGGCCGCGGGCCTGCAGGAGGGGGCCGAGCAAGTGGGCCAAGGTGTTGCTATCCAACCCCGCAGAACAGGCCAAGACAGCCGCGGACTCTCCCGGAGGCCAAAGGCTCTCGCCGTCCATGTGCTCGGCCAGCGCGGCGCGGGCTTCGTTAATCCCCGGACCAAGGATCACGACAGCACCTCCCGCAGAGCTTCGACCTGGGACTCAAGGCGCAGCAAGTTCTGCCGAAGTTCGCGCGCCTCCCGCTGGAGTTCCCGCTCCCTCGGACGCAACGCCGGGGCCAAGGCTGTGCGCAGTAGACGCCGCGCAGCACGGCGCGAGCCACGGGCGAGTTTCGGAAGAATGCGGACGAGGGTCACCCCCCCAACCTAGTTTCCCTTCGGCGCGGGTCAAGACCTAGCCTCGCACAACGACGGGGTCCGCAGCTGGGCTACCCTTTCGGAGTGCAGCCATTGTCAAAGCAAAGTGGGGCCCGCCTCCAGCTCCTGGTCCTTATGGGCCTCGCCGGCCTGTGGCGGCTGTTTCTCTCCGACCGCTACTACGGGTGGGAGGAAGGAGATTACGGCAACTTGATGATGATCCAGGAGGTCATCGACAGCCGCTTTACCTGGTTTCGGACGTCCCACATGCCCGGCTGGTATGCCCTGGGCGCCATCGCACGGGGGCTCTGGCCCGATCCTCGTCTCTCGGCCCTCGCCCTGACCCTTGGCTGCTCGGTACTCAATGTTGGCGTCGCGACTTGGTTGTGCCGACGCATGATCGGGCCCACCGCAGCCTGGCTCTGCGGGCTCTGGCTTGTCTTCCAGCCCGAGATGGCGCTCTTTGGGGCGTCCACCCTCCGCTCCCCCGTCTTTGTGTGCGCGGGCTTCCTGGGCCTGGCCTTGATTCTGGAGGAGCGACGCAACTGGGGCCTGTTCTTCGTCGGCCTGAGCTTCCTCATCCGGATGGAAGGTTTCTTCCTCTTCTTCCCCCCTGCCCTCCTCGCCCTGTTCTGGGAGCAGCAGCGGCCAGTTCGTAGCCTGATGGCGCCGCTGCTCTGGCTTGTCGCGGTAGTGATCGGCTGGCAGGCCTACATCACCGGAGTCCAGGGGGACTCCCTCTTCATTCTCGGGCCCCTCGGAATCAACCTGGCTCCGGACGTCCACGGGCGAGAAGCTTTCGATCTGGGGGCCTGGCTGGACCAGGGCACGAGGACCACCTGGGCGCTCCTGACCTGGACCCTCCCCCGCAAGGTGGGCTGGACCCTGTGGACTCTGGGGGCCCTCGGCTTCGCCATCTGCCTGCGCACGAGACGGGACGGAACCGGTCGTTGGAGTCTCGCTGCAGGACTCTTCTTCACCCTGGGCTTCTGGCTCGGGGAAGGCTTCGTGGCCCACCACGAACCGAACCACAACCTCTACTGGGTCTGGATGCTCCCAGCCGTACCCTTCCTGGCCCTCCTCGCGGCGAGCGGCTGGGCCTGGATTGATCAGCGTCTGAGGCCCCTGGGGGGGCGCATGGGAGTCACCGCACGAGCAATGGTCTTTGTCGCCGTACTCGTCTCCCCCTTCCCCTCCTTCTTCAACGAGACCCGATACCAGCTGGAACGGTCGGAGCAGTGGTACCGCCCCCAGCTCGACCTTTCGCGGTGGATGGAGGACAACCTGCCACCCGAGACCGGTGTCCTGGTGTCGAGCATTCCGGAGGTCTGGCTCAAACGGCAGAACCCGGTGCTTCGCGTGTTCTCGTGGTGGCTCTTGCCGGACCGGGCGCGGCAGGGGGGACGGGAGGGCTTCGGTGCCTTCCTGAAGAAGGAAGGGATCCGCTACGTACTCTGGTTCGAGGAGGATTGGACCGAAGCACCAACCATCGCGCCCTTCCTGGGTGAGGGGAAAGACGCGGAGGCAGGCCCGGTGACCTTGCTTTCCCTAGACCGTGAGGACGGCTACGGCTGGATTCTCTACGGAGTGGTGCCGGCAGGAGAGAAGACCACACTGCGTCCACCGCTCTTCGGCTCAGGTGAGAGGGGCGTCGGTTGGCGATGACGAAAGCGCCCAAAGGCTGTGACTTGGAGGTGTGGCAGGCGGCACGAGAGGCCGTGGCTTGCAGCGCCGCTCCGTCCCACTTCGTGAGCCTGTCAGCAAAGAGCAGGGCGGCACACAAAGCCGTAGCGGCGGTTCTCGGCGCGGCCGACGCGGAGGGCATCCGGGAGTCATTGGCACAGGCCTTGGGCGAGGACGGCGCGGCAGGCAGGAGTGCAAGTTGGCTGTTGCGACGAAGCCTAGACCGACAGGAAGCGGCGAGAACCCGCAGGAACCCCATCCGACGCAACGAGGCGTTTGTCTGTGGCCACTGCAGCTTCGATGTGCCCCCTGCGCCAGGTGGCGGGATCCGAAACCACTGCCCGCGTTGCCTGCGAAGCGCCCACGTCGACGGTTTGGTACCTGGAGATCGAGCGTCGAACTGCGGTGGACTGATGGATGTCGCTTCCACCGAGGTACAAGGAGGTGAAGTCCGGGTCCTGCATCGCTGCAGACGATGTGGCTTCTCCCGCGCCAATCGCCTCGATCCCGACTGGAGCTTGGAACCGGACCGACTCGGGGCCCTGCCAGCCGGCGATTCCGGTGTCCCTCCACTCAGCCCTCGCGCTCCCGAGTAGCGCTCTATTCGCTCTTCGAGCCGCTTGGGCCGGCGGACCGAGGAAATAAGAGCAAGAGCTGCGCTGTGCTAGGTTTCGGCGATCCCATCGACGACGAACCCGACGACGGGAATGGACTGAGATCGCCGGAACATGTGCTCAATGTCGGATGCTTCTACGTTGCGCCAGGGCTTTGCCGCCACCGACGACGGCGGCCAGGTCTTCTACCGAGCGGTCGGGGCCGGGAGCCCTGCGCTGGTATGCAGCAACGGAATCGGCGTGAGTACGTTCTTTTGGGAGTACCTCACGCAGAGGTTCTCGTCGGAGACCACCGTCGTTCTGTGGGATTACCAAGGTCACGGTCGCTCTGCACTTCCCGGCACCGACAAGCGCCTGACTATCTCCCAGTGCGCCCGCGATCTGGGAACTGTCGTCTCCACCCTGGGCCTCGAGCGCCCGGTCTTGCTGGGACACAGCATGGGGGCACAAGTAGCGCTGGAACGCTACCGCCAGAGCCCCGAAAGCGTCGGGGGGATCGTGACCGTACTTGGGGCCCCCGGCCACCCGCTGGACACCTTCAACGACCTCGCTATCAGCCGAAAGCTCTTCGATCTCCTCATTCAATTGCACCGCAGTTTTCCGACGGCCATGGACTGGTTGGGGAAGTCGATCGTCTCTGTACCCGGCGCCTACGATCTGGCGAAGGCTCTTCGGCTAGTCGACGGTGACCGGCTCAGCCGGCACGATCTGCGGCAGTACCTTCGCCACCTCTGCGACGTGGGATTCCCCTTCTTCTTCCAGCTGGCGCAAGAGATGGGTGAACACACCACAGCAGACTATTTGGACAAGATCCAAGCGCCGGTCCTGATCGTAGCGGGTGAGAACGACGCCTTTACGCCTGCGCACTTGAGTCAGAGCATGGACGAGCGGCTTCCCCGAAGCCGTCTCGTTTGGCTCGAAGGGGCCAGTCACGCCGGCATCGTGGAACAACCCGAAGCTATCAATGCAGCCGTCGCCCGCTTTCTGGACGACCTGCGGGCGGAAGCGATCTAGCGAAGCGAAGGAAGCGACGCGACGCGCCTTCCCTCAGTCGCCAACCGGGGCCTTGGACTGCGGAGTTGTGGAGTCGCCCGGCGCCGGTGCCACCTTCAGCTCAACTTCAGTTCGGGACCGAGCCGGAACGGACTCGCCCGGAATCGCGCTGCCAGCCCAGACAATGGCGAGGCGCTCTTCGTGAGTGCAGGCACAGTCTCCGGCCAGTTCACCAGCCCGAGCGAGCCACTCTCCGGCTGAAGAAGCATCCCCTGTCGCCGCAGCGACCGCCGAACCGAATATCCAGCCCCAGGCGTCTTCTTGCGCCTCTTCACGGAGGAGTTGCGCCTCGGTTCGTCCCGTGTCCAGGCGACCCGCCGCTAAGAGGGCCTCGAGTCGGACCAACCGCGCCGCTATCAGGCTGGGGTCCGCGGCGAGGATGGGCCCAAGCGCCGCCAGAGCGCGCTCCGGCCCGTCCGCCTCTCCAAGCAGGGCTACCTTGGCACCCTGAACTGCCAACAAGGTGTCGTTGGGGTGCTTGCGAAGCCCCCGACTTACTGCGGCGCGAGCAGGGCCGTAGCGCCCCGCAGCGAGGTAGTGATCCGAAAGCCCGACGAACTCGGAAGAGGCCGTGGGCTCGATATCGATTGCCCGCTCCAGCAGCGAGGCAGCTTCGATGGGCCGGGAAGCCGCCCGGCGAAGCTGAGCCAGAGGGTAAAGGTGGTCTTTCCCGTGCTCCGCCGCCGGCAAGAGGCCCAGGGAACGCTGCAGGAAGGCCTGGGCAAAGGGAACCTGCCCACGATCGATGAGGATCCAGCCGATCGCACCGGCAAGATCGGAACGCTTCGCGTCGAGGACTTTCTGTCCGAGCGTTCGGGCAGCTGACACGATGTTGGCGCCCTCCCCCACCACATCCAGGGCCCTAAGGGCTTCGAGTTCCGCCTCCAGGCTGTCCCCCTCAGAGCCCAGGGAGGAAGCGGACAACTCCACCGAAACCGCTTCCGATGGGGCCGGGGGCGCGTCCTCGTTG
>CAZQTQ010000205.1:0-7542 GCA_964596025.1 uncultured Rickettsiales bacterium | reverse complement strand
GCGACGGCCTGACCGACTCCGAAGAGGAGGAGCTGGGGACGGACCCGAACGAAGCCGACAGCGACGAGGACGGCTGGGAAGACCTCGAGGAGGTCGCGGGAAACGCAGATCCACTCGACCCCGACGATCACCCCTACCTCGGCGGCTGGACCCGCTCGCTGGTCCCCGATTGGCTCGTGTCGTCCTCGACAGGGAACAACGTCGGCAGTGTTGCTGAGGACTTCCTCCTCTACGACCAGTACGGAGAGACGGTTCGGCTGTGGTCCTTTGTGGGCCAGGTCATTCAGATAGAGAACGCCGCGGAGTGGTGAGGCGCTTGCGCAGCGGCCGCGGGTACGGCCGAGTCTGAATGGCAGAAGTACAAGGACGACGGCTTCATGATGATCACCTTGCTGGCAGAGACCAACAGCGGATCTGCCCCCGAACAGGGGAACCTACAGAGCTGGGCCAGTGCGCCCAACAATGACCTCACCTTCCCCGTCCTGTCCGATCCCGGTTGGGGCGTCAGCAACCGCTACGAGATCGACAACGGCATCCCGACCTACTCGCTGATCGGCCGGGACATGCAGATCCTGATCCGGGACGGCTGGCCCAGCCCCTCGGACATCTCCAGCGCGCTCGCTGAACCCGTACCCGACTGAGGCGACCGAGCCCGACGGGACGGCAGCCAACCAATTTCGCGACTCGATTCGGCGAGTTGTGGGGTAGCCTGTGCGCCCTTGGAGGGTCTCTCTGGATGACTCGAAAGCTCCCCTACCTTCTGACTGCCTTGTTGGCCGTTGCCCTGGTAGCGACCGCCTGTCTCGGACGCCGGGGCGGCAGCGGCGGCGGCAGCGGCAGCGGCGATGACGATGATGACGGAGGCAACCCCTTCATGCCGGGCGACGACGACGACGACGCCAGCGGCGACGACGACGACACCAGCAGCGGAGACGACGACGACGCCAGCGGAGACGACGACGACACCGGCAGCGGAGACGACGACGACGACGACACCTCAGCCAACTCCGACTCCGACAGCGACGGCCTGACCGACGGGGAGGAGGCGACGTGGGGCAGCGACCCCAACGACCCCGACACGGACGGTGACGGCTGGGCCGACGGCGACGATGTCGCAGGGTTTGCTGATCCGACCGACGCCGACGACCACCCCTACATCGCCGGCTGGACCCGAGACTTCGTGCCGGACTGGTTGCTGAGCTCTTCAACCAGCAACTCGGTTGGCTCGGTGGCCCCAGACGTCCTCCTCAACAACCAATTTGGCGAGTCGGTCCGGCTGTGGTCCTTTGTCGGCCAAGTCATCTTGATCGAGTGCGTCGCCGAGTGGTGAGGGGCTTGCGCAAGCGCCGCAGGTTCTGCGGAGAGTGAGTACCAGGCCTACCGAGCGCAAGGCTTCATGCGCATCACGCTGATGGGCGAGAACGGCTCGGGCGGTACGCCGAGCACTTCCGACCTTGAGGGGTGGGCGACGATGCCATCCAATGACCAGACCTTTCCCATCTTGAGCGACGGTGGGTGGTCGATCTGCAACCGTTGGGAACAGGACGGGGGCATCCCCACCTATTCGCTGATTGGTCGCGACATGACCTACTGGACCATCGACGGCAACCCGAGCTCGTCTACGATTAACAGCGCGCTGGCCGAGAGCCCCATCAACTAGCACCAGCCGACAGGCCCCGGGGCCGCCCCGCCCCCGCCTGGTCCCTCCTCTTCCTCGGCCCAAATGCGCCCCTCCCCGTGGCTGCTGGGTCGTCTAGACTGGCGCCATGTTCAAAGCCCTCTCTCCTGTTCTTGGCCTGGCCTACTCGACGGCCCTCCTCCTCATGGCCTCAGGCTGCAGCGATGGCACCATCGGCACGTCCAACAACGCCCCCGAGGTTCTGATCACCGCGCCGGCACCAGGAGCAGTACAGACCATCTACGAGCCCCTGATTCTCGCCGGGGTTGCGACGGACAGCGGGGCCGGGGCGGGGGACCTGACCGTGACTTGGGTCTCCTCGATCTCCGGAACACTCTTCGAGGGGCCCGTGGACGACGGGGACGGCAACACATCGGTGACCATCGACTCGCCAGCCGCCGGCGAGCACACCATCACCCTGCGCGCCGTCGATCCCTTGGGCGCAAGCGGCTCGTACAGCGTCCCGATTACCTTGACCGAGAACACCACACCCAGCTGCGAGATCACGTGGCCCGTCGATAGCGATGAGATCTTCGATTCGACCGAGCCCTTCCTCCTCCAGGGCCAGGTAAGCGACGACCACACGGCCGCAGAAGCCCTGGACATCCTCTGGTTGAGCAGCGTGGACGGCGAACTAGACAGCTCTACGGCAAGCGAGAAGGGAGTGCTCAGCGCAGAGGTCACGCTCAGCGGAGCCGAACACGAGATCACACTGACCGTTACCGACGAAGAGGGACTCTCCTGCACCGACAGCGTCTCCGCCACCGCAGACGGGGCACCCTCGATGCCCGGCATCGAAATTCAGCCGCAGCCGCCCTCGCTTGGCCAGGACCTCGTGGCGGTTGTTACAACGGCTTCGATCGACCCCGAAGGGGAGGCCGTGTCCTACTCCTACCGCTGGAGAGTGGACGATGTGGCCGAGGAGTCCGTCCCCCATGACACCGTCCCGGCCGATCGACTGATCCGTGGACAAGTCTGGGCGGTGGAGGTCTTCGCCCGCGACCCACAGGAGAACCTCAGCGAGCCCGGAACTGCTACCACCATCATCCCCGACACCGCGCCCAGCGCCCCAGAGATTGCCATCTCGCCCGCCACGCCGACGCAGGCCCAAGACCTGCTCTGCGAGGTCACCACCGAATCCATAGACTCTGACCCCGGCGACATCATCACCTACAGCTACGCATGGGAGAAAGACAGCGTCTCCACCGGGCTGACGGGCAATGTCTTGGCCTGGGGCGAGACGGCGGTGGGCGAGAACTGGGGCTGCACTGTCCGAGCCAGCGACGGTACGCTCGACGGCGACCCGGCCACGGATTCGGTCTCGATCTCCGAGGGCTGCACTGCCATTGAGGGAACGGGCAGCTCCGGGGCCGTCGTGGTACTCGACCACAGCGACCTCCGCCTTAGCGGCACCGACTTTGCGGTAGAAGCATGGGTCCGACCCGACAGCTTTGGGGCCAGCAGCGGCGAGCAGGCCGTGGTCAGCAAGCGGGGCGCTGGCAGCCAAAACGGCTGGTACCTGGGCGTCGATACGGACGGCTACCCCTTCTTCCAGACGTCCACGGGAGACGACCCCGAGCTGGTCGCCGGCACCCCCATCGAGGCGTCGTCCTGGAGCCACCTGGCTCTGAGCTATGAGCAGAGCGCTGGCACCGCCACCCTCTACGTCAACGGCATTTCCGCGGCCACAGGGACCCTGCCGGGGCCCAGCGCCGCAACCGCCCAGGACCTCTGGATCGGCAACGACTCCTCCGGGCTAACCGGCCACGCGTGGGACGGCCTGATCGACGACGTGAGGCTGAGCTCGGTCGTCCGCTATTCGGTCGACTTCATCCCCTCGACCGCAATCGGTGGCGATGCCAACACCATCGCTTGGTGGGGCTTCGAGGAACAGAGCGGCTCGGACGTCCACGACCTCTCCGGCAACGGCCACGAGGGGGTCGTGGCCCTGCTGAGCTTCTCCACCGAGTCGTCCTGCGCCATTAATCTCCCACCAACAGATCCCGTGATTTCACTCTCGAGTACGGCAAGCAATCCGGACTACCCCGACGACGACAGCGACCTGAGTTGCGAGCTCGACAACGGCTCGATGGACCCAGAGGGTCAGGCCGTCACCTACAGCGGCCTCTGGCTGCTCGACGGCAGCGCCACATCCAACACCTTCACCAGCTTCCCGGCGACGCTGGGAAGCTCCGAGACCAGCGGAGGGGATCTCTGGTCCTGCCAGGTCGTGGCCTCGGACGGTGTGGAGGACTCCGGCACCATCACTCAGTCCACCCGGGTTGGTGAAGAGCCCATCTGCAGCCTGGAGGTGAGCGCTGACACGGCGGCAACAACCAATTGCTCATTTAGCCCGCCAATCGACGGCTTGCTCCGCCTGACCGTGTCCAACGACGACGCAAGCGAGGACGGGCACTTCGTTGTAAATATCGGTCCCTATGGCAGCGCCACCGATCACTTCACCGGCTACCGAGACACCGCATACAACGGCAACGTGGTGGACGGCTGGACGACCCAAGAGGTTGCGCTCAACCTCGCTGCGTCCGTGGGGACCTTGACCTTTGACATCAGCTACACCACCGACTCAGGGCAGGAGAACACCGGAACAGACCTCCTCTCGGCGGACTTCGTCTACTACGACACCCTCGACTCCTCCGGGGCGACCGAGATTCTCACCGTGACGGACTCCCCCACAGTCGCATCCTCGACTACGACTTCGGTGACGGTGGCCGAGGGGCAGTCGCTCCTCTTCTACGCCGACCTCTGCGGCTTCGGTGGTGGAGCGCACGGCCTCTACCTAGACACCGACTCTACGATGGGTAACGACGGAGCCTTCCGTTTCAACACCGGCTGGACGGGCATGTGCGACTACAACAACCGCTACCGACGTGTCTCGGTCGAGCCCAGGACCTACAGCCTGACCTTGGCGCATGAGGACGACAACTTCGGGGACAACACCGGGGCGCGGGGTACTACGCTCTACCTGATCGGTCCCTAGGGGCCGGCGCCCCCGCCTGCGCCTGCGCGCGGCTCCTCCTCGACGTGGACCTCGATGCGCAGGTTCTGCCGGCGACCGGCCGACGTGCGGTTGGTGTCGATGGGGTGTTCTGGACCGAGTCCGACCGCCTTGAGCCGTCCCCCGGCCACACCGCTCTGCACAAGGAAGGAGCGGACTGAAGCTGCCCGCGCCAGGCTCCAGTCCTTCAGCTGGTCCATCTCACCCAGGCTGTGGGTGTGGCCTTCGATGCGCAGCCTCCATCCCGGGTTGCCACCGATGAGCTGGGCTAGCTCCCGCAGTGCCGGGAGGGCGGTCTCGTCGAGTTCTGCGGTCGTGTCCACGAAAGCCAGTGCCTCGTGGAACGCGATGAGCGTGCCGGCCACGACGAGGTAGTGCGGCTCCCACTCCGGGCAACCGTCGGTGTCTTCGACGCCGTTGTGGTTCTCAGCTTCCGCCGGGCACTGATCGTCGGCGTCCAAGACTCCGTCCATGTCGTTGTCCGGCTCGGGGCAGCCATCCTCGTCGCCGAAGCCGTCCAGATCCTCAGCCTCGTTGGGGCAGGGGTCGTCGACATCCAGGAGCCCGTCCAAGTCGTTGTCTGGCTCGGGGCAGCCGTCCTCGTCCTGGTACTCGTCGAAGTCCTCGAGGGCGTAGGGGCAGGCGTCCGCGGCGTCGGCCACTCCGTCAGCGTCGGCGTCCTCCCACGGATCGAGGCCCTGCTCCTTCGGGCTCAGCCCCCGAACCTCACAGGCCTGGCCAGCCGCAATGGCCCGGTCAACCGCGGTCAGTCCCTCCTGCACGTGGGCGGCGGCGCGCGCGCCGTCGCCCTGATCGAGCTCTAAGGTTGCGAAACGATAGGCGGTCTGGGCCTGGGCCAGGTCCACCGACGCGCAGACCATGGCGCCCAAGGTCTTGGCGCGGTGGATGCGGTCCCGCAGAGTCTCGTGGTGGCCTTGCAAAGCGGGCATCATCAGCGCGCAGCCGCCCGCAAGGGGAGAGAGCAGGGCCAGGACAGTGAACAGCCTCAGCGCCTTCACGGCCCCACCTCCACCGGGCTGCTACCGTCCCCATGGGCTGAGTCGCCGCCCGCCGCCGAGTCGTCGTCGTCGCCAGCGGCGGAGTCGTCGTCGTCGTCGCCAGCGGCGGAGTCGTCGTCGCCAGCGGAGGAGTCGTCGTCGTCGCCGGCCCCAACCTCCGTACTCGCCGGAGCCTCTCCTGGCTCAGCAGCTCCCTCGGGATGCCCTTCGCCCGCGGCCTCCGCCCCAGCGGAGCTGCTCTTCGCCTTCATGCGGCGGGCAAAGCGTGCGGCGACCACCCCCTCGGGCAGCGGAGCCTCTTTGGCCGTCCCCGCAAAGCCCTCGCGGACCGACCGAGCCACGTCCCGCGCCTCCTCAGCAAGGTCCGTCGCCGCCTTGTAGTTGCCCGCAAGCTGCTCTTCCTGGGCTTTGCTCAGCAGCTCTTGCGACAGGACCAGGGGGTAGGCGGCTTGTGCCCCGACCTCAGCATCCAAAGCCGCGCGCAGGGCCTGCTCGGCCTGAATCAAGCCCGCCGTCGAGCGGATCGGACCGCAGGCAGATCCGAGCACAGTGGCCAGGACCACGACGACGAAGGCAGCAATGGGTGCTCTGGAGACGATCATGGAGAAACGAACTCGCCCTGCGATCCTAACGCTTGTTCGCCCTCCTCTTCACCTCCCCCGGTGCGTTCGGGGACGACAAGGGTGCAAAACACCGTTCCCCCGGAGCCGGCAAAGCCCCCCTGAAGCGGCCCTCCCGCAGCCCCCGACAGCGGCGTAGCCGCCCCTTCCGCCCGGGTTCCAACGAACTCGGACCCCGTGGGCAAGTCCAAACGCAGGGGGATGACTTTTCCGGCCCCCCTCGGCACGTCGCGAACGCTGATCTCGTGGATCCCCGGCCGCATTTGTAGCGCCAGCCGATGCACGGAACGCAGAACTAGGCCTCGGCCTTCGTGCAGTGGTCCTTCTTGCTCCTCTTTGAACTCCCGCTCGCTCTGCACCGGCTCTAAGACAACCCCGTCTAGACGAACGACGAGGCGCTCCCGCGCCCTTTGGTCCAGCCACTCCACGAGCGCCTCTTGCTCTGTTGCGTCCAGAACTCCGTCCCCCGAACGGTCAAAGCGCGCCCGGGTCCGGGCAGCCTCGCCACCTGGGTGGAGAAAGGCCAAGACGGCCACGTCGACTGCAGCCTCGCTGACCTGTACGTGGACAAGGCGGGGGTAGAGGGGGTTGTGAGCCTCCGCAGGCGACCGGACAACGCCAAGGGCGAGGGTGACGCAGAGGCCGAGGGGGAGCACCACTGCCCAGGTTCTCGATGCTTGATCCGTCATCTCGTCCAAAGTACTCCACCGGATGCGGCGGCATCGCTTAGAGCGGGCTGGCCCCGGGGGGATTATGCCGCAGCAGCATCTGCGGCTACCCTGAGGGGCCAGCCGCAAGCAACCCGGAGCCTCGATGCGCGCGCTCTTCGTCATGGACCCCCTCTCCACAATCCACGTGGATCAGGACTCGTCGTATGTGTTGATGCTTGAGTGGGCCGCCCGGGGTTTCGAGGTTTGGCACTGCGGGCCGCAGGACTTGTGGGCGCGAATGGGGCAGGTCTTCGCGGAGGCCTCTCGGCTCAAGGTAGGACCGAAGCCTCATGTCGCGGACGTCCTGGAGCGAGCGACCCTAGCAACCGCGAGCTGTGCCGCAATCTTCAAGCGCACCGACCCGCCCTTCGACATGGGCTACATCTTCTGCACCTACCTGCTCGACTGCGCCGGCCCCGACACCGTGGTTTGCAACAGTCCCGGGGGCATTCGCGACGCCAACGAGAAGATGGTGATCCTTCGGTTCCCCGAGCTGATC
>CAZQTQ010000204.1:0-7547 GCA_964596025.1 uncultured Rickettsiales bacterium | reverse complement strand
AGGCCCTGTCGACTTGGGGGCTGAGGGATCGCCTTCTGGGGCCCAGGGGCTTGGTCGGGGAGGAGACCCCGCTGGACTCGCTGCAGGACGCCCTCACCGCCCGGCTCGCCGGGGAAGGCCTGCTTCCGCCCTCCGCCGCCGGGACCGAAAGGGTGCGGCAGGTCTGCGAACAGGCCCAGGCAGGACTGCAGATCCGCGGCTGGGCCGCCGGTTCGCCAGCTCCTCCCCTGGATCTGGGGTTCGACCTCTCCAGCTGCAGGGCCACGTGGACAAAGTCCGAGAGCTCCGGGGGCGCCTCCTCCTCGACTTTCCAAGCTCGAGCAAGACTGCAAACGACCGCAGCCAACTCCAGGCTTGGCTGCACCTGCTCTTGGCTCTGGCCAGCGGCCTGCCGGTCGACGGCGCGCGTTGTACTGGGGTTGGCGATCGCCTGGGCGCTGGCAGCGCGGCGGGCCGCCTCCTGCGGTTCGAGGGCGCAGCGGAGGACGCCCGTGACCAGCTCGAAGATCTGGTCGAGGTGTGGCGGAAGGGTCGGTGCGAGCCGCTTCCGCTCTTCGCGAAGAGCTCCCCCGCTCTAGCCACTGCCCTCCGTTCGCAGGGCGCTGCGGCCGAGGACGGCGAGAATCGTGTGGCCTTCTTTCGAGCTGTGTACCCCAGCTGGCAGGGGAGCAAGAGGGGCGGTAGTTTCTCGATCAAGGGGGATCGAGACGATGCGAACGTTCGCTGCTTCTTCCCCGACTTCGAGCTGAGTACGGCGCTCCAGTCCAGCGGACCTTGGAGCCTGCGGGGCTTGGCGCGTCGGGTCTGGCTGCCGCTCCGGGACGGGTGTGTGGCAGGAGAGACCCTCCGAGGCCGCTGGGCGCCCCCAAGTGAGGATGAGCCCCGATGACGGCCGCCCCCTGGGTGGGAACTGAGGACCTGCCGGCCGGGGTTCCCCAGCTGTTGGAGGCCAGCGCCGGGACGGGGAAGACATGGCAGATTGCCGGCCTCGTCGTCCGGCTGGTCGCCGAGTACGCAATCCCCCTCGACCGAGTCCTCGTCATTACCTTTACCAGCGCGGCGACCGCAGAACTGCGGGACCGGATCCGCAGGCGCTTGCTCGCTTCTAGGGAGCTGCTTCGGGGGGACCGGGAGGCGGGGGATGATCCGATCTTGGACACCCTCGCCGCCGACGATCGGGTGCGTCCAGAACGACTCGCTCGCGTTGAAGCGGCCCTCTCTGCCTTTGATCTTGCGCCGATCTCGACGATCCACGGATTTTGCCAGCGCATGCTGGAGCAGCTGGCCTTCGAGTCCGGTCAAGAACCGACGCTGGAGCTGCTCACCGATCTGGGGCCGCTTCTGGACGAGCTGGTCTGGGACGAGCTGGCCTTGGCCTTTGCCTCGACGCGCGCAGAGGACCTCCCGCTGCTGGAGGACTTGGGTTGGACTAGCGAGCGGCTGGGCGCGATCGCGCGAGCGATGGCCGCTGCGGTTCCTCCCCGCGCCGAGCCCGATGCCGCGCCGGACGGGATGGCCGTCTCGGAGCCGAGCGGGTTCATCGAGCAGTGGCGTCAGAGGACCTCTGCTCTGCTGGCGTGGTGGGAGGACCCCGCAGGAGGACTGGAGTGCCGCGAGCATCTGCGCTTGGCCTTTGAGCAAGTGAACCCCAGTACCGGGAGCAAGTGCATCCATGGCAACAAGCTGCGCAAGTCGGTGGTGGGTGGGTCTTTTGCAGAGATGGCCGCTTGGCTCGTTGATGGAGGTCCTCGGGGGAAGCGGCTGGGCACGACCTGGGCCAAGCAGTTCGGGGTCGGCAGCGTGGAGGACGCCTGGAGGGGCCCGGGATCGGTTGAGGAGCAGGCCTTTTATCCGCTGTTTGCGCGGGCCACGGCGATCTTCGCTGAGCAGGATGCGCTGTGGGGCGTGCCGGCGGCAGGGTTCGCACGAAGGGTCCGAAGAGGCCTCGCGGAACGGCTGCGGCAGAGCAGTCTCATTACCTACGACACCATGCTCAGTCGCCTGGCGACCCGGATCTCCGAGGAGGGGCCAGAGGGTCCCTTGGCCCGGGCGATTCGGGAGCGCTTCGCCGTCGCTTTGGTCGACGAGTTTCAGGACACGGACAGCGCTCAGTGGTCGATCCTTCGTGCCGTCTTTGAACATCCGGAGCGACGGCTCCTGCTCATCGGCGATCCCAAGCAGGCCATCTACGCTTTCCGCGGCGCGGACCTTCACGTCTACCTGGAGGCGGTGCGCGCGGTCGAGGCGCGGGGCCAGCGGGGGACGATGCGCACCAACTGGCGCTCCGATAAGCCCTATGTCGAGGCCCTAAATCACTGCTGGGGGCACCGGGCTTCGGTGTTCGGGGCGGATCTAGACGTGGACTACGAGGATGTCGAAGCGGCTCCCTCGCACGTTCAGTGGCGCCTCCGGGGTCTTCCCCCCGGGGACCTCAGCGTCCGGGACCGCCGTCCGCTGGAGCTGCGATGGGTGGATGGGGAATCCGCCGGGCAGGACGCTGCAAGAGAGGGTTTTGCGCTCTCCAACAAGGCCCAGGCCGAAGAGTGGGTGGCCACCTTGGCCGCCGCGGAGACGGCTCGTCTTCTGGGGTCCGAGGCGGAAATCTACGCCAGCCGCGATGGGGAGCAGCCTCCTGACTGGCGGAGGCTGGATGCCTCGGACATCGCCTTGCTCGTGGGGACCAACGACCATGGAAAGCGGATCGAGCGTCACCTTCGGCGCTGGGGGATCCCCACCGTCAGCACCGGCCGGGTGCGCGTGTTCGACAGTTCAGTTGCCTCTTGGGTCCTGGCGTGGCTCGATGCCGTTGCCGCGCCTGGCCGGGACCGTCCGGCCCGCTCCTTGGCCGCGACCGCCCTCTTTGGCTGGAGCGCAGCGGCGCTTGCGGCCTCGATGTCTGGCTCGCTCGCCGACCCCCGCTGGAATCGGTGGATGGAGGCCATTGCGGGCTGGGCCGAGCGCTGGCCCCGGCAGGGCTTCGCCCGTGTCTTTGAGGCGGCGCTGGATTCCTTCGACGTCCTGCCTCGGCTCCTCTGCACCGTGCGTGGGGAGCGGTTGGCGACGGATCTTCGCCACCTCCTGGAGCTGGTGCATCGGGAGGAGAGGCGCGCGAGGATGAGCCCAGCAGCCCTCGCGGCCTGGCTCCGGGGGCAGCAGGGTCGGACGGCGATGGGCGGCGACGACCCCAGCGCTCTCCGGATCGAGAGCGACGCGTCGGCCGTCCGCATCGTCACAGTGCACAAGAGCAAGGGCCTGGAATACCCCATCGTCCTGGTCCCCTTCTTGTGGGTGAGTTCGGCGTCCAGGGATGGCAGCAAGCCGGTTCGGTGGCATGCCGAGCGCGACGGGAAGGAGCGGCTTCTTCTCGATTTGCATCCCAAACAGAGCCCGTTGCGGGCCCTCGCGCTGGCCGGGGCGGAGCGAGAAGCGCGGCAAGAGCGGATGCGTCAAGCCTATGTGGCGCTAACGCGGGCGGCGCACCACTGCGTTCTCTGGCTCGGGCCCTTGGGCCAGGGTGGCCAGGACCTCGGGGCCTCGCCCGTTGGTTCGTTGGTCCTTCGGCAGAGGGACGAGGCGGGGCAGCTGGTACCGAGTTCCCCCATCGACCTCGAGATTCCCAGCTGCCGCGCGGGCCTCACGCCGGCCAAGCTGCAGGGCAAGTTGGACCAGGGGGTGGCGGCGCGCGAGGAGGCTTGGCGTCGGCTGGACCGCCTCGCTGAGAGCTCCCAGGAACGGCTCGGGTGGAGTCGCGAGCGGCGGCCGGAGCCAGCAAAGAGGCTGCGTCTCGGGGTGGGCGCGCCCCTGCGAGTCGAGGCCCAGCCGTGGACGGGCCGCTCGTTTCTCGGCGGCCCATGGCAGGTACTCAGCTACACGTCCTTGATGAAAGGGGTCGCGCACCCCAGCGAGGAGCCGCTCCGCCGAGAGGAGCTCCATCCGGCCGGAGCACACTCTTCAGGGGAATCGGGCCAGGCTCTCGGGTCGCTTGTGCCGATCGAGGCGGCCGACCCCACCTCGAGTTCGTCGGGCTACGGCGTGCCCTCCGAGGCGGGAGAGCTGAGCGAGCCCATTCAGGCGACGTCCTTGACCGGCGGGGCGGCCGCCGGCACCTGGGTCCACGCCATCTTGGAGGAGCTGGATTTTCAGAGTGGCCAGGCGCGCGACAGGCGGCCTGTCCTCGAGCTTGCTCGCGATCTCGGTCTGCGCCACGGCATTCGACGGCCGGAGGATCATGAGCTGGTCACCGGCTTGCTCGCCCGCGTCCTGGAGACGCCCTTGGACGGCGGCCCTACCGCCTTGCCCGTTGGCTACACCCTCTCCTCTCTCCAGCCGGCGGATCGCATCGATGAACTGCCCTTTGATCTGCGCCTGGGCCTGGGGAGCCGTTGGTCTCCGGGCTCAGCGTCGGGCTCGGGTCCGTCGGGGAGCATCGACGCGGCTTCTGCCCGGCGGGCGTTGGTTCGAGGCCTCGACCGTCCTGGCTGGAAGAACCGGCCCTGGTTGGAGCGGATCTTGGCGAACCCGCAGCCGATCTTCCCCGCAATTCCCGGCTTGCTGACGGGCTTCGTCGACCTCGTCTTCCGGGTGCCTGCAGAGGGTTCGCCTACGGGACGTGTGTACCTCGCGGACTACAAGACGAACCGAATAGGCCCCCCCCACAATCGAAGGGACAGCCGCCGGCTTCACTACGGGCAGGGGTGGTTGGCCCGCGAGATGGACGACCACGGCTATCCGCTTCAGTCCCTCATCTACACCGTGGCTCTGCATCGCTTGCTGCGGCTGAGGGACCCGGACTACTGCTACGAGCGCGATATGGGCGGCAGTCTCTACCTCTTTGTGCGCGGCATGGAGGGGGCACGGGTGTTTCGGGACGAGGGTCTGGCGCTGGGCGTCTATGCGGATCGCTGGCCAGCACAGGTGGTCGTCGGCCTCGATCGGGCCCTCGACGGACATCCCGTGGCCGAAGTCGAGTCCGCGATGGATGCGGTCGCCACCGGGGGAGCGGTTCGATGACGGCATCGACGGACACCGCTCCTCTGCACCTCCTCCACGCTGAGTTCGAGAGCCGGGCCCGGCCGCTCCGCTTGGCCGGGATCCTGACGGACGGAGACCTCTTGATCGTGGATGCGGTGGCGCCACGCTTTGGCGAGACGGATCCCGAAGTGTTGCTGGGCCTGGCGCTTGCCGTGCGCGCGCCGAGGCAGGGGCACGTCGGACTTCGTCTGGAGCCCGGACCGGACCCGCGGTCGGCTCGCAGCGAGCTGAGCCTGTCTTGGGTGGAGGACTGGACCGAGTGGCGCTCTCGCCTTCTCTCGTCGCCGCTCGTGGGGGGACCCGAAGATTCGAATCGTCCCTTCGTGCGCCAGGACCTCGATGGGGACGCCGTTCTGCTCCTGAGTCGTCGCCTCTACCGGGAGCAGGAGCGGCTCGCCTCCGCCCTGCACCGACTGGCGGCCTCTTCCCCTAACCCTCCCCCGGTGCCCGCTGCGGTCGAGGCGGGGATCGAGAGGCTCTTTGACACCCCTGATTCGCAGGGGGCCCGGGCGGTTCGGCGCGCCGCAAACGGTTGCCTGACGGTTGTCTCGGGGGGCCCGGGGACGGGCAAGACCTACAGCATCAAGCGGCTCCTCGCCCTGCTGGTGGAGTGGAGCGGCGAGGTGCCGCTCCGGATCGAGCTGGCCGCGCCAACCGGCAAGGCGGCGATCCGGATGGGCGAGGCCCTCAACGAGGACCTGGCAGAGCTTTCGGTCAGCGATCCCACTCGCGAAGCGCTCGCGTCTCTCCAGCCCCGCACCCTCCACCGCCTCTTGGGGATGCGGTCGGACGGAGGCGCCTGCTGGGGTCCTGAGTCTCCGCTTGCCGCTGATCTGGTGGTCGTGGATGAAGCCTCGATGGTGGACTTGCGTCAGATGCGCCTCCTGGTCGAGGCCATCCCGCCTGGCGCGCGGCTGGTGCTGCTGGGCGATCCCGATCAGTTGGCCAGCGTGGAGGCGGGCAGCGTGCTGGCCGATCTCGTTCGCGGTGCTGGCGACCAGCCGGGAGGTCGGCCGGATCCCTCCCTGGCGGACACGGTCGTTGCCTTCACCGAGGCCTATCGCTTCCGGCGCGCCCCGGCCCTCGGTGCGCTCGTCGGTGCGCTGCAGGAGGGGTCCGTCCAAGCTCTGGACCGGGCGGTCGACTTGCTCTGCGGGCGCCTGGAGCTTGGGGAGGATCCTCGGCCCGAGCGCCTGCAGGCCTTGGGTGCTGCGGTGGACGGACGGCCGAGCCCCGAGCAGGCCCGGCGTCTTGCCGCGCCCTACCTGAGCCGCCCTGGCTTTGCCTGGAAGTTGGCTGAGCTTCTGCGCTCCGAGGGTCCCGACTCCCCGACGCTCCGTTCACCACAGACCCACCGCGCGTTGCTCGAAGCCTTCGGGCGCTACCGGATCTTGGCTGTCCATCGACGGGGAGGCCTCGGCGTCTCGGGGCTCGAGCATCGGGTCGAGGAGGCGATCCGGCGGAAGCTGGAGCAGGCCGTCGGGGAGCTTGCCCATGGCTCCGGCCGCGGCCCGGCCAAGGGGGGCCTCCCAGTCTGCGCCGGCCACTGGCTGGGTCGCCCCATTCTCATCGCCCACAACGCCTACGACATCGGCCTGATGAACGGCGACACGGGCCTCGTCCTCCCCGGTCCCGAGGGCCTCGTTTTTTCGATGTTGGCTCCTGGCTCCGGTGTCGACGGGCTGCGCTTGGTCCCCCTGTCGCGCTTGCCTGGTCACACTGGGGCGCTCGCGATGACGGTGCACAAGAGCCAGGGTTCGCAGTTCGAGCAGGTTGCGGTCGTACTCTCCGATGCCGACAGCCCCTTGCAGACCCGCGAGTTGGTCTATACCGCCATCACCCGAAGCAGCGGGGAAGTCGCCTGGCTTGGGCGGGAGGACACGCTGCGTCTTGCGCTGGCGCGGCGGGCGGAGCGTGCTTCGGGGCTCAGTCCCCTTCTCGCCGTCCCCTGAGGCCAGCGCCCTTTCGGCTTGGTCCTCCGAGGAAGACCTCCAGTCGCCGCTCAGGCATGCTCTGCCCTCCGAACAGCGCGAAACCTCCGGAGGAACCATGCAGTTTCGGCACCCGGTCTTGCAACTGACCGCAGTCTTGCTCTCCCTTCCCCTCGTCGGCTGCGCCACCGCCCCCAAGGCTCCCCCCGCGGGTCCGGATCAGGGAGCCCCTGGCCTTGCCCACCGCGCCGACACCGTCGATGAGCTCCACGGGATCCAGGTCCCCGACCCCTACCAATGGATGGAGGACGGGAGCGACGAGGAGGTTGTTGCATGGACCGAGGCCCGCAACGCCCAGTTCGCGAGCTACACCGACGCCCTCGAGCAACGGGGCTGGATGTACGAGCGCTTCCAACACCTCTGGCGCTACGACGACGAGGGAGTTCCCGGCCCCTGCCTGCTCTCGGACCGGGTCCTCTACTGGACCAAGAAGGCGGACGAGGACAAGTGGGTCGTTCACATGAAGGAGGGTGAGGACGGCGAGTCCAAGGTCTCGGCGGAGAGTCAAGCACTCTTTGCGCGAGC
>CAZQTQ010000203.1:0-7573 GCA_964596025.1 uncultured Rickettsiales bacterium | reverse complement strand
GATCCTCCGGCAGGATCTGCGTTCCGTAGGCCGGCATGTTGCGTACGCCGTTGGCGATCAGGTCGTAGACTTGGCCAAGCGGCATCTTGCGCAGTCGGTTGTCGTGGAAGCTCGGCGGCGGCAACATCCCGTGCTCAATGACCGGGCCCTTACCCACACCGGCCACATCGTGGCAGGGGGCGCAGTAAATCTCGTAGCGCTCCTTGCCGCGGTTCAAGAAGGCCAAATCGATCTCCATCGGAGCCACGTCGGCCCACTCGCCATCCAGCTTTCCCTGACAGAGATGCGAATTGTCTTCGGCAACGATGCAGGGAAAGCCCGTGCCGTCGGGTCCGAGCGCGGGGACTGTTCCCGCTACCCGCTCACGCATGCCGCGACCGTCGGCAAAGAGGCCTGCGGGCAGAAGGTCGCTCGGCTCCTGAGCATCGATGCGCTTTTGCTGGTCCATGTTCAACTGCGGGTGGACCGGCGGCTCGGCTGAAATCTGCCCACGGCAAGCCCCAAGGCCCAGAGCCGCGATGGCGAGGAAAGAGAGTACAAAGCGGTTCATCACGAGTGAACTCCCTTAGTCCTCAACCAACTCGACGGCTTCGGCTCCCAGGCCCTGAAGGAAGGACTGAGTGGCGTTCACGTCGAACTGGGGGTCACCGGCTTCGATACTGATGAAGAAGCGATCGTCCGAGGCCCGTTCGAAGCGCTTGGACTCGAACAGCGGGTGGTAGAGCATCGGTAGCCGGTTGAGATAGAGCATGCCGAACAACGCGGAAGCCGCGGCCGCCAGCACGCCGCACTCGAAGGTGACCGGCACAAAGGCCTGCCAGCTGAACAGCGGCTTGCCCGAGATCACCAGCGGAGAGGCGACCATGGATACCCAGGTCTGCAGAAGGAAGCCCCCAATGGCCCCTGAGAAGCCAAAGAAAGCAACGATCCAAGGAACAAAGCTCGGCTTGAGGCCCATGGCCCCGTCCAACCCGTGCACCGGGAAGGGCGTGTGTGCATCCCACTGGGTGTAGCCAGCGTCGCGAACGCGCTCGCAGGCGTGGAAGACGTCCTGGGGCGTGTCGAACTCGGCGAGAAGGGCAAACGGCTTCTTCTCAGACATCAGCTCGCTCCTCCTTCAGCGGTAACAGGCTCGGGATAGTTCCCATCAAAGTGCGGATCAGCCTGATAGGTCACCGCCTTCACCTCAGCAATCGCCACCTGCGGAATGAAGCGGAGGAAGATGGTGTAGAGGGTAAAGAAGAGGCCAAAGCTCCCCACGAAGCAGCCGACGTCCCAGATGGTGGGGCTGTAGTAATCCCACGACGAAGGCAAGAAATCCGCTGACAACGAAGTCACGACAATGACGAAGCGCTCGAACCACATCCCGATGTTCACGAAGATGGACACCACAAAGAGGACGTAGACGTTGGTCCGGCAGAACTTGAACCAGAAGAGCTGCGGCGAGATGACGTTGCAGCTGATCATGGTCCAATAGGCCCATGCGTAGGGCCCAAAGGCCCGGTTCACAAAAGCGAACTGCTCATAGGGGTTCGCGCTGTAGATCGCGATGAAGAATTCCATCGAGTAGGCGTAGCCCACGATGGACCCCGTCAGCAGGATGATCTTCGCCATGTTCTCGAGGTGGAGGGGCGTGATGATGTCCTTCAGACCAAAGATGACCCTCGAAGGCACGAGAAGCGTCATCACCATGCCGAAGCCGGAGAAAATTGCTCCAACGACGAAGTAGGGAGGGAAGATCGTCGTGTGCCAGCCCGGGACCTGAGAGGTGGCGAAGTCGAAGGAAACGATAGAGTGCACCGAGAGGACCAGCGGGGTGGCCAGGCCGGCCAGCAGCATGTAGGCGACCTCGTAGTTCTGCCAGTGCCGGTTCGAGCCCCGCCAACCCAGAGCAAAGAAGCCGTAGCAGAGCTTCCTCAGCTTCGTCTTTGCCCGGTCTCGCATCGTCGCGAGATCCGGAAGCAGGCCGGTGTACCAGAAGAGAAGAGACACCGTTCCGTAGATGCTGACGGCGAAGAAGTCCCAGACCAGGGGGCTCCGGAAGTTGGGCCAGGCCCACATCTGGTTCGGCAGAGGAGCCGCCCAGTAAAGCAGCCAGATCCGGCCAACGTGGATCGTGGGGAAGCTGAGCGCGCAGACCACCGCAAAAAGGGTCATCGCCTCTGCGGCGCGGTTGATGCCCGTACGCCACTTCTGCCGGAAGAGGTACAGGACCGCCGAAATGAGCGTGCCGGCGTGGCCAATTCCAACCCAGAAGACAAAGTTGACGATGGCCCAACCCCAGTAGACCGGGTTGTTCAGCCCCCAGATACCCGTCCCTTCCCAGACCAGGTAGGCGACGCTGATCCCGTAGATCGACAGCAGCGACAGTGAGAAGAGGAGGAAGGCCCACCAAGCAAGCGGTGTCTTTCGCTCGACGACTTCACATACAACGTCGGTGATCTTGGCGTAGTCGTAGCCGCCCAGGACCAGAGGGGCCCGGTGGTCGAGGGGATCCGCAAGCTGATCCGCGTCGGTATAGAGCTGAGGCGCCGTGGCAGCCATGGCTATGCAAGCTCCGGATTCGGGTTACGCAACTTCGCCAGGTAGGTCGTGCGGGGATGAATGTTTAGCTCGGAGAGCAAGGCGTAGTCGCGTGAGTCAGCCTTCCTCTTGCTGACCACACTGTTCGGGTCGTTGATGTCGCCAAAGACGATGGCGTCGGTGGGGCAACTCTGGGCGCAAGCGGGAACGATGGTGCCGTCGGGGACGACGCCATCACCATGGGCCTTCGCGTCGATCTTCGCCGCGCTGATCCGCTGGACACAGTAACTGCACTTCTCGATGACGCCACGGAAGCGGACGGTGACGTCAGGATTCCGTTGCAGGGCAACCAAGGGCATGGAGGCGTCGTTCTCCTTGGCGAACGCGAAGTAGTTGAAACGACGCACCTTGAAGGGGCAGTTGTTGGCGCAGTAGCGCGTTCCAATGCAGCGGTTGTAGGCGATGTCGTTGAGGCCGTCGGTCGAGTGCGCCGTCGCGGCGACCGGACAGACCTGCTCGCAAGGAGCCGTCTCGCAGTGGGCACAGCCCATCGGCTGCACAACGGCCCTCGGGGCGTCCTCGTCACCCTCGAAGTAGCGATCGAGGCGGATCCAGTGCATCTCCCGCCCCTGCAAGACCCGCTCCTTGCCGACGACAGAGATGTTGTTCTCGGACTGGCACGCCACAGTGCAGTTGCTGCAGCCGGTACAGGTATTGAGGTCGATGCTCATGCCCCACTGCTGCCCGCCCCGCTCGTTCGGCTCCGTCCACAGGGACTTCAGCTCTTCGGCGGGGAGCAACTCGTGTTCTTGGACGAAGTCGGGCTTGACCTTGTAGTCCTCCAAAGTGGACTGCCGCACAAACTCGCGGTTGGGGGGCTCCCAACCCAGGAAGTTGTCCAGCTTCGGCTTGAGCAGTGCGTAGTCCTGGGTGGAGGCCAGCTCGTAGTTGCCCTGGCCCTTTGCGATCGTCGCGCCCCCAGCGACCCGCATTCCACCAGAGCCCCGAAGCATGTAGGCGTTGAAGCCGGCGCCGGCGGCAAAGCTCCCTCCGGCCTCCCGGCCGTAGCCAAGGGAGAGTGCCACCACGTGGTCGGCGGTTCCCGGAAGCACCATGGCCGGCACGTCCAAGCTGCGCCCATCAAGACTGATAGTGACCAGATCGCCCATGTCGACGCCGAGCCCGCGTGCCGTAGCCGGACTCATCAAGGCGGCGTTGTCCCAGGTCAGCTTACTCATGGGGTCAGGCAACTCTTGCAGCCACGGGTTGTTGGCATAGCGGCCATCGTAGACCTTGGAATCCGTGGGGAAGTGGACCTCGACAGACGACGCGCTGACCTCTGCACCGCCTTGGGCGCCGAGCGAACCCATGCCAGCCCAGGCGTAGGTGGGGCCAAGAGGTGTTGGCTCCCCTCCTTCGGCCGCTTCTCCGGCATCGCTGGTGAGGGGTGCCATCGCACCCGGAAGGACAGGGGGCGTACCCAACCCACTGAGATGGCCCTGATGGAGCCAGCGCCGCCACTGAAGGTCGAAGGGCCCCGCTTGGCTCAGGGTCGCCTTCCACGTGGCAAGCACCTGGTCGTGGCCACTGGCCTCCGAACCGAGCAGTACTCCCACCACCTCGATGTCGCTAAGGGTCGCAAACAGGGGTGCAATCAACGGCTGCTGAATGACTGGGGTGCCGTCGGTGGCCCGCCAATCACCCCACGACTCAAGGAAATGACTGCGCGCGATGTGCCAAGTCGCCTTGGCAGAGGTCTCGTCGCGGTGGCTGCTGACATGCACCGAGGTGCCGACTGAGCCAAGCAGCGAGGCGAAGTCCAGGTCTGCCGGCGCGTCGTAGGCTGGGTTGCCGCCGAGCATCACCAGCGTATCGACCGCGCCGCCGCCGATCGCCTGGCCCAAGTCCTCCAGGGAACCTGCGCCAGGAGCGTCCGCATCGGCCGTGAAGTGAAGCGTGGAGGCAACGTTGCCAAGCGCAGCATTCAGCAAATGGCCCAAGGCATGCACCGAAGCCGGCTGATTCTCGCCCACGAGGACTACGGACTTCCCTTGGTTGGCCAGAAGGTCCTTGGCCACTTCCGATGCCCACTTTGCGACCGGCTCGTCGCTCGCTGCGGCAAGGCCGGAGACGTCGGCACCGGCTGGAGCCGAGATGCTGGCAAAGACGTTCTTTGCCACCGCCTGGGCGAAGCCCCCAATCTGGGAAGAGGCAATCCGGAGACGATTGTCCGCCATGGTTCCGGTGATGGTCTGCACTGCCTCGGCCACATAGAGCCGATTCATCGAGCTGTCGGTACCGGTCACCTTGCGACCGGCAGCAAAAGCCTTCGACTGAGCAGCAACTGCACCCTCGCTGCCGAGGAAGTCGCAGTCCAGGGAGAGAATCACCGAGGCGCTTGCGAGATCCGCAACGGAGTGCAGACCGCCCAGGCCCAGAGCCGCAGCCGCCGCCCGCGCATTGCGCGCTTCGTCGGGACTGTAGGCGAAGAGCCTCGCCTGCGGCATGGCGCTGATCAGCTCAGCGAGGAGGCGGTTCAGGGTGGGGGAGGGCTGGTGCTGGGTCAGGATCGCGAGTCCGCGACCGGCGGCAGCCCGCTTTGCCTTCCCGAGAGACCCCAGGGCCTCCCGGACGGCGACAAGAGTGGCGTCGTTGCCGCCGGTGACCGGAGCCAGCGAGCGATCGGGGTCGTAGAGGTCCATCACGCTGGCTTGCGCCCAGCGGTTGGTTCCGCCGCCACCGGCGGGGCTTCGGGGGTTGCCCTCCACCTTCGTGGGCCGGCCGTCCTGACTCTCGACGAGCAGAGCCAAGACCTCGCCCCCAGCCTGCGTGGCCGTCGCGAAGTAAGTGGGGTCACCTGGCACCAGGTCCTCGGGACGCTGCGCGAAGGGGACGATGTACTCCCTGGGCTTCCGGATGCAGCCGGTCAGGCCGGCGCTTGCAGTGGCAATCGACGCCCCCGCCGCTCCCATGAAACCGCGCCGACTAATCTGACCGGCAGGCTTGCTTGGTGTGTCCCCTGCGAGGCGGTCGAGGAGGGCAAGCTCTTCTGCGTCGTACTCTCCCTCGGCCGCGAACACGGGCTCCGAGGACTTTCCATCGCTGAGGATCGGCAGTCGCGCGCTCATCGGTGGCACCCCGAGCAACTCTCTGGCGGAGCAAGGTCGCGAACATCCCGACGGGGGTCGGTGTGCGGGTTGTAGCCCGTAGTCGAAGCGGCCCACTCCATGTTGGTGATCTCGCTCTTCGGTCGAAGGTTTGGATAGGGGTCGATGTGGCAATCGAGACACCAGCTCATACTGAGCGGCTCCCGTTGTGTAACCACATCCATCTCGTCGACGCGCCCGTGGCAGGTCACGCAACCGACGCTGGCCGCGAGGTGGGCGCTGTGATCAAAGTAGGCGTAGTCCGGAAGCATGTGCACACGCACCCAGCGAACCGCCTCACCGGTCTTCGCCGCCCTGCGGATCGGCTCCAAGGCCGCACTGTCATTCTTCACGAACTGGTGACAGTTCATGCAGGTAGACGCCGGAGGAATGGAGGCCTGGGCCGAGCGCTCTACCGTGTTGTGGCAATAGCGACAGTCCATTCCCAGCTCGCCCGCATGCAGCTTGTGGCTGAAGGGAACCGGCTGTTCCGGCTGATACCCCACGTCCGTAAACTCCGGCGAGAACCAGTACCAGATGGCGCAAACCGCCACTGCGGCGCCAAGAGGCACGGCAATAGCCGCACAGGTGGGGAGGAGATTCGTCCAGCGAGGGAAGTGGTTCGCCACGATCCTGCCTTAGGTAACCGTCTGACAGACGGAGGGTTGCGCCACCTTTTACAGCGGCCCTTTCCAGCCGGCGCAAGCTAACAAAGGACCCGGGCGGAGGCAAGTCAGTCTGACGGGTCAGGGCGACTGACCCCTCCTCTGCGCCAAGAGATGGTCCCGATGGACGTGCTGGGCTCGGTGGTAGACCTCGTCAAGGCCGGACTCATCGATGGCATAGGTCCCTCGAAGGGCGCCGCTTCCGTCGACGAGAAAGAGCTGTCCCCGATGAGCCAGCTCGGCCAGCCAAGGGGGTTCCGCGGACGACAAAGCGGCAGCTCCGGGCTTGGTCGCACCCAAGACCGGCAAGAGAACATCCTCTACCAAGGGACGAAGTTGGTCCTCCCGGGCGTGCAGAACCCTCCACTGCCAATCCCGGGTCTCGGGGGGCCGGCTCCAGCCCCCGCCTTCGCCATCGAGCAGAACGTTCACGACCCAGAGGTCCCAGCCCCAAGCCGAGATCTTCTGGGCCAGGCTGTGGCTGGCGCGGACTATTTCCGTGCAACGCCTTCGGCAACTGCGGGAGCCCACGCCGAGAATGTAGACCTCGCCCTTGAGGTCGGCCGAGCCAAAGTCAGCACCCGAGGGCAGCTGAGCCCGGTAGTCCGGCAGTTGGGCGATGACGGGCGGAGCCTCGGGAACCTGCCGTAGGAAGGGACGAATAGCAGGAACAAAGAACACGCCGAGAAGGGCGGAGACGACCCAGGGGTTGCGGTGCCAGGGAGGGGACGCGCCGGTCTCCGGCCCATCCTCAGCCTCACTCATCGCAGACCTACGTCCAGGGCCAACATCAGCGTCAAGACCGGCAAGTAAACCAGCGAGGCTCGGAAGAAGCCCTGCGCCCAGACCTCGTCGGCTCCCTCGCGGAAACCGCGCAAGCCCCAAACGAGGAACCACAGCCCGAGCAAGGCAGCAGCAGCTCCGTAGCCCCAGCCGGCGAGGCCAAGGGGAACGAGTGCCAGGGAGAAGGCGATGAGTGCGGTCGTCCAAGCCACTGCTTGGGCCTTGGCCACCCGATCCCCGCGGACCAACGAAACCGTCTTGACCCCGGCCCGCTCGTAGTCATCGGCCCGGAAGAGGGCGATGGCGATGAAGTGAGGAATCTGCCACGCGACGAGAATGGCAAAGAGCACGAGTCCCGGAAGCTCGATTTGCCCCGTAGCTGCCGTCCAACCCATCAGCGGTGGGGCGGCCCCCGGCACGGCTCCGATGAGCAGAGCGATGGGGCCCTTGCGCTTC
>CAZQTQ010000202.1:3045-7602 GCA_964596025.1 uncultured Rickettsiales bacterium | reverse complement strand
CGAAAGCTCCGAAACCTCCCACAGTCACCTCCGGCAGGCCAACACCGGGGGCGGCCGCACCCCCAAGGGGCGGGAGTGGGGGGAGGGCCGTGGTCCCGGCCCCCGAAAGCCCAGATTCCGGCAACTCCGGCATCGGCGGGAGTTCTGGCATCGGTGGGAGTTCTGGCATCGGTGGGAGTTCTGGCATCGACCCTGAACCGGAGGGGGGCTCCGATTCAGGAGCATCTACTTCGGCGGATTCAGGACCGTCCTCCTCGGGCTCGCCCTCATCGGAAGCTTCCGGCTCGTCGGTCTCCTCCTCCCCATCCCCCACAGCTGGAGCCTCCCCATCCGTATCTGGATCCGCAGCAATGGCCGGCGACACCCATCCGAACACGAGAACTGCACAGAGAGCCGACACCTTCAGGATCCAGTGCAGCAATTGCATTTCAAGCCTCCACCAGGCAATTCGGTCCGAACTCATGCCAGGGATCCCTCGGGCAAACCCGTCCCAACAGGGTCTCACCCTATCCATCGCCGAGCGCCGAAGGAGAGAAAACCGACGGATCGACTCCAGCACCCACCTCACGTCCAGAAACCAGCATGGTGGTACTGCTTCCGGTCTGAACGTTCGCTAGGAGTACCGAGCGGAAGCGCCAAAGCCCAGGTCCCACCTCCTCCAGGCCGCCAGCCCGCAACACCTTCAGGATGGCCCCCGCCTTGTCGTAGAAGTCCACCCGGTGCACCACGTGCAGCTCGGTATCGACCCAGAGCACGACGCGTGAGTAGCCGCTCAATCTCCCAGCCGCTTCGTTGAGAGGGCGGTCTTCCACCTGGTGGCAACGGCGTCCCTTGCCGCAGCCCACCTCGGCCAAGACGCTGTATTTCCGGCGATCTGGGTCGATGCCCACCGTCAGATCCTCGATGGTGAAGTCGGTCTGCACGAAGGAGTCCGAACGATCGGCCGCCGCCACCCGCCGCACCTGACGAAGGGCGGGAACGTAGAGCCAGCTGTCCTGTTTGCCGCCAGACCGCACAATGGACAAGAGGGCCGTACCGGCAATAGCAGCCGGGGAATCGAAGCGGAGGAGGCTGTGTGCCGGTTTGCCTTCTTCCGCCAAGGTCCACATTCGGAAGCTTCGCTGCTCCAATGTACCGTCTGGTCGCTTGCGTTCCATGCGCACCGAGACGGCTTCGCCGGGGCTGCGGCCTGCTCGCTCCACGCCCTGCATAATCGTGAGTCCGTCCGGAGCGGCCTGCGCAGGGGACGGGAGGCCCACGGCACCCAAGGCCACCGAGAACGCCAACAGCCACAGCCCACCACACATCACCTGTCTAGACACAGTCGTCCTCACAATCGGGTTGTTGTTGGGGAAGCTCGTCGGTCGACGGCAGATCCCCTCAGTAGAAGTTCGCCCGCGGGAGGCTGCAGTGGATGTCCACCTCACGACACGTATCGATTCTGGCAACACCGCTCGTCCGGCAGTTAAAGTCTGCGCGCCGGATCGCCGACTCGTAGGCCCTGTACTCCTCACAGGATCTCGCTAGACCCAAGTACTTGAGCGGATCACGCCCGCCCGCAGGGGGTCGGCCCTCAAACTCGGCCACACAAGTCCAATACGACTCCTCGCACTCGGTCAGGTGTCGCCAGTCCCCCTGCAACCAGGTGTGAAGAGCGCGCATTCCTCCGCCCAGGCCGATGACGATCCCGGCGAGCAGAAGAAAGGCAACTAAGTCTTGCCGGTTCATGAGGTAACCATGTTGCCACAGTCACCTGGTTCCTTCCGGGGGACGACGTCCAAAGTCCGTCGTTCGGCAGTACTCCAAGAGCACAGCCAGGTACTCGTCGACCCGGGGGGGCGCGATGCCGAACGCCGCAAGCGCTCCATGTGAGCGGCTCACGTCGAAGACCGGGTTTCCGTCAAAATACGGGATAAAGAAGCGACCACTGCTCCGCAAGACCTTCCGTTTCTTTCCCCAAATGAACATGTCCACAATGGGGCGAACCCAGCGCAAAAAAGTCTTCGGAGCGATGTATCGCACCTCTTTGCCGTCGAAGAAGGCTCGGGTTTGCTCCGCCAGTTGCGCGATGGTCGGGGCGCCGTCGGGACCCGCAGCCAAATGATAGCTCCCTCCGGGCGCAACACCCTCACGACTAAGAGCCTCTATCGCCTCGGCCACAAAGTCGACTGGGACAATGTCGACCGTAGTGTCTGGGCGCCCCACGATCGTGCGCCACCAGCCCTCGGCGTAGACACGGAGCGGCCAATACAGCATGCCGAAGTTGGTCGTGGAGCCGGTCTGGGAGTGCCCCACAATGATCGAGGGCCGAAATACCGTGAGTGGAAGGTCGGCGGCGTGGGTGCGGAGCCACACCTCCGCCTCGTACTTGCTCTGCTCGTAGGGGTTCTTCCAGCCCGCGTCGTGCTCGAGTTCATCCTCAGAAACCCGATCGCGCCGCAAACCAGCCACAAAGGCAGTGCCAACCCAATCGAAGCGCTTGAGCCGGCCAGCGCCGTGAATCTCTCGGGCCAATTCCACCGCCACTCGGGTGCCCTGAACGTTGCGCATTCGGGCATCTTCGAGGCTCTGGTTGAACTTCACGTTGGCGGCTGCGTGTACCACTGCTCGGCAGGAAGACACCAAGCGCTCGCGGAGTCCCGGGTCAAGGCCCATGTTCGGAAGCGTAATGTCGCCAACGACGGGGACGATTCGTTTCCGCCAGCCCGGATGGTCGTCCAGTTTGCAGCCCGCCCGCTCAAGCGTCTGATCGATTCGCTCCCAAGCATGTGCGTCGTCCTCTGCTCGGACGAGTACCCATAGAACTACCGAGGGCCTTTGATCGAGCAGACGAACGGCGATATAGCGTCCCAAGAACCCAGTCACACCAGTCAAGAGCAGGCCCGTCATCTACTTACCTCTTGAAGCCGCCGTCCACCGACAGCACCTGCCCAGTAATGTAGGACGCATCGTCGCTGGCGAGGAAGGCGATGGCTGCAGCAACCTCCTCGGGCTGGCCGAACCGTCCCTGCAAAATCTCCGCGCGAAGGACATCGCCCGCCGCGGCCCGCACCCCAGCCGACATGTCCGTCTCAATGATCCCCGGCGCCACGACATTGACCCGAATGCCTCGAGAGACCAGCTCCTTGGCCAAGGCTCTCCCCAAGCCCTCCACAGCGCCCTTGCTCGCAGCATAGTTGGCGTGTCCCAGGCCGGGTCGGTCCGCCGCGACCGAAGACAACAGGACGATGGCCCCCCTTCGCAGCCGAAGCATGTGGCGGGCCACCATTCGGCAGACTCGGTAGGCTCCGGTCGCGTTCGTTGACAACACGGTTTCCCATCGGGTTTCGTCCATGGCCAGCAGCAGGCCGTCCTCCGTCACCCCGGCCGAATGAACGAGGACATCGATCCGTTGGTCGCTGTCGATAATGGACCGGACGGCCTCCTGGACCGAGTCCTGCTCACGCACATCGACCTGAAAGGCCGAAGCACGGCCCCCAGCCCGCTCAATCTGCCCGACCACCTCGTTGGCTGCCGCCTCCTGCTCGAGGAAGCCCACCCATACCCGCGCCCCCTCAGACGCAAGTCGAAGACAGACCTTGGCACCGATCCCGCGGGAACCGCCGATGACCACTGCTACCTGATCTGCAAATCGCTGCACGGGACCACCACCACTCGGCGCCGTCTCTAGCACAGACGGCACTACCCCAGAACTAAGAAGAGGGACCGACCCCGAAAGGCCGATCCCTCTAGATCCGAATCTTTGCTGCTTGCGAGTCTTGCCTCTCCAGAGACGGAGAAACAGGCGGTTGAGACGAAGATGCCTCTTCATCCTCTGGCACACCCAGAGTTGAGTTGTCCTTCAGAGTATTTGTCCCCGATAGAAGTAGCGAACTATGGCTTTGCTCGCTCCGTCCGTGGTCTTCAGCCTCTCGGCTCGTCCTCCGACGTCTTCCTCCTACCGGCGCACCCTGGGGTCAGGTCCACGGCGTTGTTCATCCTCTCCTGGACTTACCCTCTCTCTCTGCGCCCCGACTGCTTCCCGAAGCTCAACCGAGCAAACTCGGCCTTGCCTCTACCTCTCCTGAGGTTTTCGGCCCCTTCGACGCCTTCGGTGCCCGCAGTCCCCGTTCCTGCCGCGACTAACGCCGCTTCAGTGCCCTCACGTACCACCGTGGGGGCGGGATCCACCTTCGCCGTTTTTGACGGCCCTGGCGGTTTGCTCCTGCAGGGTCCTTCCGGTGTGTTTCAACCGGCAACGCCCTTGGGGTTCCTTCACCGAGAAAGTATCCCCCGAAACCCGCTCGTTTCCGTGTCTCCACGGCCCGCTTCGTGTCCCGGTCCGTTTCCGCCATTTCTCCATTTCGGAAGAAGTGGGGTTCGACCTTCTCTGCGCTCCGGGTGGGGTCCCCCGGGTCCCCGAAAGAACCTGTGGAACACCACCGTCGGTGTTTTGGCCCTCTTACCCCCCCGAACGAGGGGGCCTTCGGTGCCGACCCGCAATGTCAATGATCTGAACGGGGCAGACCGTAGGAGAGCCCGAAAATCGAGTCAATGGTGCAGGGTTGAGCCAACTCC
>CAZQTQ010000202.1:0-3035 GCA_964596025.1 uncultured Rickettsiales bacterium | reverse complement strand
TGCGGCCCTTTTGGGCCTGACAATCTTTGATCTACTGGGTTTTGGTGCAATTCGCGCTGCCCCAGAACCGAAGGATTTTTGGTCCTTAGGGAGGTTAGTCACAACTTGTCCACACTGTGGAAAAGTCGAGGATCCGCGACAGGCCCGGTTGGAACTACCAGCTAATCCGTGGAAAAAGCAGCACTTCTTGCGTCCACCGCTGAGCCCGCATACCGGAAAAGCCCGACCCCCATGTTGCCCCCACGTGGCGGACTGCCCCTCTGGGTCCTCAGGTCGCGAATCCGTAGCCCTCGGGATTCTCGAGAGTGGGAACCTCCTTGCGAGGCAGAAGCAAGGTCCGAACCGCCCACAGCTCGGTGTAGATACGGTACTTCGTCGTGGCATCTAGGTAGTCGACACCCGAAGACCCACCAGTTCCGGTTCGCCGGCCGATGATCCGCTCCACCATACGGGCATGGCGCGTACGGAAAAGCAGCAGCAACTGCTCCAGCTCCACAACGACGTCGATCAGTGTGCGCGGCCAGGCCAAGAGCGGCAGCTCCCGGTAACTCTCTATGAAGAGCAACGCGGCACGAATGCGCCGGACCCGCCGTCGCTCTCCCTCGGACACATCATCGGCCCGCAGGAACCTCGCCGAACGTTCTATCGACTCCTCGTGTTTCTTTTCCGCGGCCTCCAGGGTCACAACCCCCGCCTCAGTCAGTCGGCGCACCTGAGCACGCCCCGTCCGGTCTACGGCCTGGAGGTACCCCTCGACAAAGCTCTTGATCCGGTCGGCATCGCCGTCCTGGTCGGGCGTCGACCCTTGGATGGGGGTCCGAACAAGCCAATCGTGCAGAGCCCGCCGCAGGGAAGTTTCGGCCAGAGCGGTTTCCAGGCGATGCTTGGCGAAAGCGCCCCCGGGCGAGTCCGTACTCATACGACGGATCACGTCGAGAGGATTGCCAAATCCCGAGTCCGCTCGATCGCTCTCGGCCAGACCCAGAAGAATCTCCAACTCCCGCATCTGGTAGGACTGGAAGCCAGACGCCGGGATCAACTTGTCGCGAAAGGCAAGGAAGTCCTGCGGCGTCAGGGTCTCCATGACCCCAAACTGGTGCCCACACAAGCCCAATATGGTGTTGACCCGCCGCAGGTGGTGCACGACATGGGGGATCGCCTTCTCCGGCACCCGGGGCGCAGCGAGGTGGTCGCGGGCGTGCCGAAGCTCGCTCAACATGAGCTTGAACCAGAGTTCAAAAGCCTGGTGGACAACGATGAAGTGGAGCTCGTCCGGCATGAGCTCGCCTTCGTCCGCGGAGAGGCCACCCTGAAGGGACAACAGCTCCTCGAGCCGCAGGTAGGACCAGTAGTTGGGTGCAGCCAAGAGCGTTCCTCGGTTTCCGACGGATGCCGTTAGCGGAGCAGTTCGCCCGCGCGGCTCCTCCTGATGAACTCGCCGCCCGTTGTCGTTTCGAGCGAACCTCGATCCACCACCACCCGGCCTCGGCTGAGCACGACCTGCGACCAACCCTGGACTTCGAAGCCCTCATAGGCCGAATAATCGACGCGCATGTGGTGCGTGCGCTCGTCATTTACGGAGATCGTCCGCCGCTCATCGGGGTCGAAGACCACCAAGTCGGCGTCGCTCCCTACCGCGACCGTTCCCTTCTTCGGGAACATCCCAAAGGTCTTCGCCGCCGCTGTCGAGCAGAGGTCAACCCACTCGTTCAGGGTCAGCCGTCCCTCAACCACGCCCCCGTGGTACATCAGGCTCAAGCGGTTCTCTACCCCGGGAGCCCCATTGGGGATCTTCGTGAAGCTGTCGCGGCCCAGTTCCTTCTGACCCTTGAAGCAGAAGGGGCAGTGGTCAGTCGCGACGTTGGCCAGATGGCCATACTTGAGACCCGCCCACAGCTCGTCCTGGTTCCACTTCTCGCGCAGGGCAGGCGTCATCACCCACTTCGCGCCCTCGAAGTTCGGGCGGTCGTAGAGCGACTGGTCGAGAAAGAGGTACTGAGGACAGGTCTCAGCCATCACGTCTACACCACGCGCCCGGGCTCGCTTGACCTCTTCTAGAGCATCGGAGCAGCTGAGATGAACGACGTATAGGGGCACATCTGCCACTTCAGCAATCGCAATAGACCGATACACCCCTTCGGCCTCCATCCGCGTCGGGCGGGTGCGAGTATGCCAGCGGGGCTCGGTCTTACCGTCCTCAACCGCCTCCCGAATGATCTCGTCAATCACGATGCCGTTCTCGGCATGCATGCAGATCCGGGTCCCATTGAGCCCCGCCTGCCGAAAGGCTCGGTACAGGGTCCCGTCGTCTACATACAGCACGCCCGGATAGGCCATGAACAGCTTGTAGGAGGTCACGCCGTCTCCCGCGAGACGCTCCATTTCCCCCAGGCGCTCAAGCGGCATGTCGGTCACGATCATGTGGAAGCCGTAGTCGATAACGGCCTTCCCCTGGGCCTTCTCGTGCCAGACGTCCAGGCCCTTGAGCGTTGATTCACCCTTCGTCTGAATCGCGAAGTCGACGATGGTCGTCGTGCCGCCATGAGCTGCGGCGATGGTCCCGGAGTGGAAGTCGTCAGCCGAAGTTGTCCCGCCAAAGGGCATGTCCATGTGAGTGTGGGAGTCAATGCCTCCGGGTACCACCAGCATTCCGGTCGCGTCGATGACCCGGTCAGCCTGCGCCTCTAGAGCGCTGAGATCCTTGCCGATTTGGACAACAGTCTCCCCCTCAATCCACAGGTCAGCGTGGTAGTCATCCACCGCCGTCACAATCCGCCCGTTCTTGATCAAGATCGACATCGTTCCTCCGGTCTTCGGGTATCGAAGGAGGGAGGTTAGCAGCCGAGGCAAAGAAGGGGCCAGCTAGCCGCCGCGGCCCGGGCTCAGTCCGTCTCTGGGAAGTCCCTAGTCGCACCCTCCGGCCCGACCCAGAACCGGCGATCGCTCCCCTGGCTGAGCTCCACAACCCGCTGACCCGCCTCGTCCATGCCGTCCAGTCCCAAGTTGAAGGTGCCAAAGTGGATGATCTGGCTCAC
>CAZQTQ010000201.1:0-7712 GCA_964596025.1 uncultured Rickettsiales bacterium | reverse complement strand
CTGGAGGTGTCTCCCCCTGGCAGAGGAACTCCCACTGCCCGGGATCCGATTGGGTCTCGCTGCCGCCGTCGAGGTCACCGTCGCCGTCCTGATCCAAGTCCGGGAACCAAACGATGAAGAAGCCAACCGAAATGCTCGACGGGTTGCAGTTGGTCGGGTTGCGGTCGCCGCTCGAATCCAAGAAACATTCGACTTCTTCGTCGGCGACCGATGGGTTCACCTCAGGATTGTTGTCGGCACAGTCAGTGTAGTCCGCAATGCGGCCGTTCTCGTTGTTCAATTCGCCCGTCAGATCGACGGCGTAGCACCCCGAGAAGTGCCCGTCCTGATCGCGGTCGAACTCGCCCTCTTCGAGGCTTCCGTCGCAGTTGTCGTCCACTCCCTCCGTCGGTCGGGTGAGCTCGTAACCGACCAGCGGCACGCCCTCGACAGGAAGGTGGGCGCAGACCTCGGTCCGACTTGGATTCTGATAGGCCCCGTTGGAGGGGTCATCGTTGCAGTCCTCCGCGATAACAGCGTTCTGCTCGGCGGACCAACCGCACTCGGTGTAGCCGTCTCCGTCGTCGTCCCTCTCGCTCGGGTCCAGGGAGCTGTCGCAGTCATTGTCCAGCCCATCGCAGAGCTCGGCAGCACCAGGAAAGATGTCGTCGCTGCCGTCGTTGCAGTCCAGTTTGAGTTCAATCAGCTCGGTAATGAAGCGCTCCTCATCCGCCAACTGTTGGAGAAGGGCGGCGGGGTCCTCGACAGCGTAAAAGCCATCGCCATCGGCATCGACCCGATCCGCGGGGTGGAATGTCGGTTCACCGCAGCCGACCGCCAGCACAAGGGCAGGTGCTACGAAGAAAACCGAAGCCCGGAGGCTGCGGGAGAAGAGCGGGAGACGCCGTAGGGTCATGACAAAAACCTCAAGTAACGAGACAATCAGAACAGCATGTGGGCACGGAGGCCAAATTGGAAGCGGGCCATCGATGCCCGGTCAGAGAAGTCGGAAATGTCGGCGGTGCCAAAGCTCTGGCCGTTGCCGCCGTCTGGCAGGTAGCGGTAGGTAGCCCCCTGGACCAAAGCCACGACCTGATCGTGGCGAAGGAAGAAGGCGCCTCCGACGAAGAGGGGTAGAGCAGAGCTGGGCTGGGCCACGACCCCCACCTGAAAGTCCGCGCCCAAGTTCACGCCCAGGCCCGACCATCCGAGCTGGGCGTACGACAGTCGTCCCGCCTCTGCGCCTTCGCCCACCGCGACCCCGTAGGGGATGGCGTCGTCAGCATTGTCCGAGCGCAGGCGGGCGCAGGCATCTCGGGTGTCCTCGTCGGGCTTTCCGCCCCCGAAGCCGGCGTGAAATCCGCCCTGCAGCATCAT
This sequence comes from uncultured Rickettsiales bacterium, assembly GCA_964596025.1. Taxonomy (GTDB): domain Bacteria; phylum Myxococcota_A; class UBA796; order UBA9615; family UBA9615; genus CAZQTQ01. The sequence continues at coordinate 6,356 of CAZQTQ010000201.1, read as the reverse complement.
CCACAGGGGACCGCTGAGGTGAATGCCCGCTTGGGGCCCGACATGGACCGAACCAAAGCTCCCCCGCCCTTGCAGGTGGGTGCAGGCGGTGAGGGGCAGATTGGCATAGGAGCCGCCGACGGCGAGATGAAGGGGCGTCGTGCCCAAGGGGATGAGGGCGCCGCCCTCGATATGGAGGGCACCAGAGACCTCGCCGCTGGTTCCCTCCGCAGTAAGTCGGGCAACACTGGCAGCACCGCCGCCAAAGGCGACGTAGAAGCGGCGGGCCGCAAAGGCCTCACCACCTCGGGACTTCGACTGCGGCACGGCGGCAGTTGAACGCCGAGCGCGAACTTCGTCACTAGGCGCTGACTTGCCCGGGCCCTCCTTAGCCTGCTGTTCGCGCATGCGCGACTGAGCTGCGGCCCACTCCCGCTGGTTGCGCTCCTCTCGGCGACCGCGACCTGCCTCCTTGACCCGGGCAGCCTCGACGCTCTCGCGCCCCAGTCGCTCCCGCTCCTCCGAGGCAAGGCGGCGAGCTTCAGCCTGGCGATCCTCTTCGGCTCGACCCTCATCCAAGACCTGCTGTTCGGCATCCCTCTCAGCCTGAGCGGCCGCCTCGGCTTGGTCCCGCTGGTACGCCTCGACTATCTTCCGCTGGTGAGCCTCGACCTCGGCCTGCCTCGCGGCATCAGCCAGAGCCTTCTGACGGGCCTCCTCCCCGCGTCGCTGCTCGGCCACTTCGGCCTCCTGAGCCGCACGAGCCTCGGCATCCCGCTGGGCCTGAGCTTGGGCCTGAGCCTGGGCCTGGGCCTGGGCCTCTGCCTGAGCCTGGGCCTCTGCCTGGGCCTCTGCCTGAGCCTGGGTCTGGGCCTCTGCATCTCGCTGAGCCTGGGCCTCTGCCTGAGCCTGGGCCTGGGCCTCTGCCTGAGCCTGGGCCTGGGCCTCTGCATTTCGCTGTTCTTGCGTCTCTGCCTCGGCAGCCGCTTCCCGCTGTTCTTGCGCCTCCCTCTCGGCCCACAGACGGGCGGCCTCCGCACGGCCGGCCGCTGCGGCCTCGACCTCAGCACGCTGGCGTGCGATGGCCTCCCCGCGCGCCCGTTCACGTCGCGCCGCGTCTTGGGCCGCCGCGCGCTCCCGCTCGGCCTCGACTGCTTGTACCCGCAGTTCCTCCTGGTTGAGAACGGCCAGAGCAAGGGACTTCCCTGTGTCCCGAGCCTCCATCCGATCGGCGTAGGCCCTGCGGGCCTTGCCCGAGTCCTTCGCCAACTCCCAGGTCTCCGACCGAGAGGGGTCCATCTCCCCGCCACTCAGGACCTTGAGATCGTCGCCCACCCAATAGGCCCCGTTGGGCATGAGCACCCACTGGACCGCCACTTTGGCCTCGACGCCCTCCTCGACCACCCGCTCAAAACCAATTGCAAAGGCCTTCAGCACCGGGTCACTCAGCATCGGGTCCACGAGTGGAGCGAGCGGCTTACCGCGGTTCGGCGAGCGCAACTTCACCACCGTAAAATTCACCTCGATGTAGCGTCGTCTTCCCTCGATCCGGCGGTCCCACTCGCCATTGGTCCCGCCGTCCCAAGAGAAGCTCTCCTTGGCGGCCTTGACCCCATCGCTCAGCCACATGTGCGCCGCCATTGCATTCCGACGCTCCCACCACACCGCGCCAATGGCGTAGTAGACCTCAGCAGTCTGCTTTCCGTCGGGATGATTGAAGGCGCTCTGGAACTCTTCCTCGGCCTTCTTCAGGTTCCCGGCGTCGAGGTAGGTCCAACCCTTACCGAGCAGCGTCTTGAGACTGGGAACACTCTGCCCCAGGGCCGGCGCAGCCCCGAGAACCAAGCACAACACCGCGCCCAAGACCGGAGCAATAGCCCGGGTCCAGCGAGCATAGGCTCGTCGGCGACGCAGCATGGTGCGTGTGTCCCCCTCCCGCTAGAGCCGCAGTTGCACGCCGATGACAACCCGGATGTCCACGAGCGTGATCGCAGCCCCACTCGGCGCGCTCTCCGAGCCAAAGGTCGAGGCCGTATAGGTCTCCTGCAGGAGGCCGTTGGCCGTCGTGGTCTCGCTCTCACTCAGGGTCCCGGAGCGTACTGTGGTTGGGTTGGCAGATAGGCCAGATCCCGCGGTGGTCTCAGACCACTGCGGCTGCGCCCAGAGTGGTCCACCCTTGACCCCCACAAAGAGCCGCGGGCGCTGCTTGCCCTTGACCATGGCCGGCGAGACGAGGGCGTGAATTCCCAGCCGAGGGCCGTGGGCCACGGCAGAGACCACGTAGTGCCCGTCCAGCATGTTTCCACCCGAAGACACCCGGCCGCTGTAGTAGAGCCCACCGGGGAGACCCTGGATGGCGTAGCCAACCCGTGGGCTGATGTCGATCTGCCCGATAGCGAACTCGAAGGCCGCCTCGAAGAAACCGCCAACGCTGAGCCGGGCCCGATTGTCGTTTTGGTAGAGATCCTGGGCCACGTCGGTTGTGCTCTGCGCTCCAAAGACCGCCACTGGACCGACGTTGAGAAACAGCGAGGAACCCGAGGCAAACTGGATGTGGGGACCCACGCCCACCTCGAGGCCACCCATGAAGCCGGCCGCACCCGTGGTCACGTCACCGCCACGGGCGCCCAAGGTGCCCACTACTTCCAGGCCGAAGCTGACGCTGGTAGTCGGTGCGACCTCGATCTTGGTGTCCTTGCCGCCGACGATCTTCAGCTCTTCACCGTCCAGGTCGTACACCCCAGTCGGCAGGTAGTAGGACCCCCGGGAGTAGCCGAGCTGGGAGAACAGGACGCGTGCCTTCTCGTAGTAGGCCTTGGCCTCAGGATCGGAGATGTCTTCTTTGACCTTGAGCTTCAGCCCCTTGGTAGGCAGCTTGCCGCTCCCGCCCGCCGCTTCGAACATCACCCGTCCATAGATCCGTTTCAACCGGTAGAGCTGGGCCTGCATCTGAGCCGCCTGCTGTCCTTGGGCAAGCTCCCGACCTTTCTCCAGAGCCCAGATCAGGGTGTCCAGATCCTTCATCTTGGTGGAGATCTGGATGATGAGCTGCCAGGCCTTCATCTGCTTGGCACCTTCGGGATCCTGCACCACCATCTTGAGGGCTTCGAGCGCCTTGGGAAGGAGTCGGTTTCGGTAGTAGGTATTGGCTTGCGCCATGCTCTGCTGCCACTGGGCGTGGGCTGGGGCCGCTGGAAGGGTCATGGCCCCAGCAACGGTGAAGAGCGCGAGCAGGAGGGGGAGGAGACGTCGAGAGCGAACCATGGAGTCTTCCTTAGGCTGCCGGGAGGCGGGGGCAGGCGGGTGCGAGACCGGAGCGAGCAATCATAGCGGAGAGACCGCGTGCGGTCTGCCCCAAGGCAAAGAGGGCGGCACCTTTCGGCCCACCCCCTCGGCACGGAGGGCTCTCCCCCCCCCCAGAAACGCTCCTGCGTTAGCGCGGAAGGTCGTAGACGTAGATCTGAAGCCAGGTGGCTTCGTCAGAGCTGACCCGATCCTGAGCGGTGTAGATCAAGCGCCAGCTGCCATCGATCTCCGTCAGCTCGGGATCGCGGTTGTTGCGTGTACCGATTGCCTCCAGACAATTGGGGCTCCCGCCGTCCACGGGGTAGAGGCAGATGGGGTCCCCCTCGTCCGGGGCGTCCTTGGCCGCAACCACTGCCCGACCGTCCGGAGTCCAAGAAGCGGCACCCTTGCTAGGTAGGTGGACGTTGGGGGCGATATTCCGTGGGGTGCTACCAGGGCGAGCGTCGGTGACCCACAGCCCGAACTTCGTCACCGAATCGGTGGCCTTGTTCGAGAAGAAGGCCAACTTGGTTCCGTCCGGGCTGAACGAGGGGCGGGTGCTCTCCTTGCCGTCGTACTGCACGAGCGGAAGCGAGGTGAACATGTTGATGTCGAGTACGAAGATGTGGGAACCGCCCTTGCCCTGCCGAACGTAGGCCACCTTGTCGCCGGCCTTATTGAAGGCGGGGTACAGCTCGGCGTTCTTCTCGTCGAAGGTGAGCTGGACATCGCCACCCGCATCCCAAAGGTAGAGATCGCCGTTGCCGCTTCGGCCCGAGGAATAAACAAAGCGGGCCTCGTTCGGGTCCCAGTCGGGATTCTTGTTGGCCGAATTCTGGTAGGACACCATCTCAGACCAGTTGTCGACGTAGATGGCTTGCGCTCCGCTGGCATCGGAGACGGAGTAGGCGTAGGCATAGGCACCCTTACTCGCCCAGGAAAATCCGTGGGTAATGCGCTTGCCAGCGCCGTAGCGGCTGCTCGTCGCCATGCTCTCTGGGACCAAGCGAACAGCCTCGCCAACTCGGCTCCGACCGGCCCAACCCACGAGGAACAGCTCCGTCCGCTTCTCGGCCGGGTAGTTGACCTCGTAGGCGATCTGACTGCCGTCGGGAGAAAACTGGGGGTAGTGGGTGTTGCCTTCGTGCTTCGCTCCGACCGGAGTGGCCGACTGAGCAAAGGCATCAGAAGACGGCATGCTCACCGCAACGAGAGCTAGTCCTGCGACCAGAAGGCCGAGCGTGCTGATTCGGGTCATCGATTCTTCTCCTCTGCCATTCCCTGGGGGAACAGCAACTCGTCTAGTCCGAGCCGGCCGAAGCTGGCTCAGTAGGGTTCTCCGGCGGGGGCTCTGTGGCCGCCGCCTCGGGTTGTGACTTGTCTAAAGCGCTCGCACCCACCTCCTTTGCCAGCACGTGACAGGCTACCTGCTGGCGAGGGCCCAGGGTCACGAGGGCGGGAAGGGTCGTGGTGCATTCGTTGTCCGGTCGACCCTCGTTGGCCCAGATGTGGCAAAGGTGTCGGTAGGGACAGCCCCGCTGGAGGTCGAGGGCTTGCTCCTGCCCCTCCAACATGGCCTTGGTCTCTTCTTCGGTGGGGATCTCGGCCCGCGCCGCCTCGAACAAGCGCACCGTGTACGGGTGGTGCGGGAGGTTGGGGTCGATCTTGTCCTTCTCCATCACCTCAACAATCCGACCCTGGAACATCACGAGGATGCGATCCGAGACAAAGCGAATGACGTCGAGGTCGTGCGAGATGAAGAGGTAGGCCGTCTCATGAGCGCGGGCGAACATCATGGCGTCCAGTACGTCCGCCTTGACGCTGGCGTCCAGTCCCGACGTGGGCTCGTCCGCCACCACCAGAGCCGGCTGGGTCAGGAGGGCGCGAGCCACGCTGATGCGGCGCTTCTCGCCGCCGCTCAGTTCGCCCGGGTAGGAGCCGATCTTGTCCTCCATCCCGAAGCGCCCCAGTTCGATCCGAACGATGTCGTCCGCTTCAGTGCCGACAATCCCGCGGACCACCTTCAGGGTCTCGCGCAGATGCGAGAGGACGGTCAGGCCGGGATTCAAGCAAGCATAGGGGTTCTGGTAGATCATCTGGTAACGCAGGCGCCGTTTCTGGAGGTCGTCCGCGGGGACTGCGAGCCAGTCCCCTCCCTCCAGCCGAACCTCTCCACCGCTGGGCTCGACGATGCGCAGCAAGCACTTTCCAAAGGTCGTCTTACCAGAGCCCGACTCCCCGATCAGTCCTGTCACCTCGCCATAGTCCATCCGCAGGTCCACGCCGTGTAGGACCGCGCTGTCGGCACGCTTAGGTCCCAGACCGAAAAAGGTCTTCCCCCCCCTGAAGGTTTTAGTTACCTGAACGGCGTCGAGCAGGGGCGGGCGGGCGGGCTCAGTCATGGCTCGCTCCCTTCGTTTCGACGTTCTTGCGCGGGGCACGGAGCAGGGACACGTCCTCGACGTGGCAGGCCACGCGATGGCCCGACTGAATGCTGTTCAACAGAGGGCCCTCTGCATCGCAGCGGGCTACATCGCTGAGCCCGTGCTCATAGAACAGGCAGCGCGAGCGGTAGACGCAGCCCTTAGAAACCACGCTTCCAGTGCTATCCGGCGACTCTCCGGGGGCTTTTCCGCCCCGATCGTGGTGACCCCGCGCCAAGGCCTCGGCCCGCTCTCGCAGCTCGCGGGTGTAGGGATGGCTGGGCGACTCCGGATCACCCAAGGCCGCAATCGGTCCTTCTTCCACCACCTTGCCCCGGAACATCACGGTCAGGCGGTCGCACAGGCGGGCGATCATCGGCAGGTCGTGAGAGATGACGATACCGCTCAGGTCGCCCTGGGCCATGATGCGGTGCAGGAGGCCCACGACCTCGCGCCGGATGTGGGAATCGAGACCCGTCGTTGGCTCGTCGGCCACCACAAAGTGAGGCTCTCCGGCGAGCGCCAAGCCGATCATGACCCGCTGGGCCATTCCTCCGCTGAGCTCGTGAGGATAGAGAGCGAGGGTGTCGCGGGTGGCCTTCAGGTGGACTTGGGCGAGCCAGTGTAGAGCCCCCTCCTCGGCCTCCCTGCTGCTGGCCTTGGGCCGCG